>NZ_CP113931.1 GCF_029392095.1 Lactobacillus sp. ESL0700 | reverse complement strand
AATAGGATACGGTCGAACACGGTTTCCCCATTTATCAAAGCGGTGAACTGATCGCAAATTAAAATCTTCACCGGCTAACATTTGTGATAAGCGACTAGCAGTTATTAATGGCGCTGCTTCTGCATGTCGACTAGTGCTAGTTGATGATCTTTCTCCATTGCTATTACTTACACTATTAGCTTCAACAGTTTGTTGTCCTGCTGCTTTACTAAAATCTTCATTAGTTTTATTATCGTTAGTCTTGATTAACTTTTGATTTTGACCATTTTCCTTAATCGTTTCGCCTTTATCCCTACCATACTTACCATAAAGTTGTTGGTAAGATTGTAAAGCTTCTGTAAACAAAATATTGCGCCCAGCAGAAACGGTCATCATACTATCCATATCAGTTATCGGTAGCATATTGCCAAACTCATCTAAAATAAAATGAACCCGATAAATAGTTTTATTACCTGCAACATGTTCGCATTGCCGGGCTAATTCACTATAAAGCTGTTGAATAAAAATAGAAATAATTGCATTATTTGATTGATCATAATCAGGAGCCGACAAAAATATCGCTGTTGGTTTATCAGAATAACGAAATTTGATATTAGTAATATTCAGCTCATCAAATAATTTCTTAACTCTAACATCATGATTATTTTGCTTAGAAGCGCTTGAATTAAAGCCTAATTGTAATACCGTATGCTTTACTTTGGCTTTATCAACTCTATAACAAATTTCTACCCAATCACCATCTTGTAATTTGACATCAAAATTATAGTCAACAAATCCACCAGCACCAACTGTAATCGGAAATTCAGCTAAAACTTTAGATTGTTTTGTTCCCTGATCAGCAGGTTTTCTAAAACGTAAAATAATTCTTCGGGCAGCCAATTCTTTAGATATTTGAAATTTTATATACTTAGGAAATCCTATACTACGTAATTCAATTGAGTTCATACTTGTCATGGCAGCATTTTGAGGTAACTGAAACTTTTGTAAGCCTTGAACTAGGGAAGAATAAATTGAACTACGTGAATTTTCTGGACTAGTTTGAATAACAGTGTACTGTTGCTTACCAAAAGAACCTTGAGGTAAATTGGCAAAATAGTCGTCAAAGATCATATGCTCTTTAATTGTTGGCCCGATTTTTTCATAGAATTTTACGCCAACTAATTGTGCTATTTGATCAGCAACATTATGTAGCGTTATTCGTTCAGGGTGCGCTTTACCATCAGCAAATTTATCAGGATTAAGACACATTTTAATTAGTTCAGCAATATTGGCATTGGAACCACTTTGCGCTCCTTCATAAACCCAACTATTCACGCCAGCGTCTGCTTTATGATAAAACGCATACGAAATACTGTTAATCATTGTTTCAGCAGCTGCTATATCTCCTTCTTGCCATTTTTCAGTTGCCAGTGTCAACGGATTATAGCTCATTGAGTTCATTGGATCGGCTAAATTCAGTAAATAGACATCGTACCCACGCTTTTTTAAAGTGTCAACAGAAGCCATGTATAGCTCCTTTTTTGGGTCATTAACAACCATAGAGGACTGCTTTTCAGCCCTTGATAAGTTATCAATCATTGGTAAAATAACTGTTTGCCCTTTACCCGAGCGACTAGTCCCGACAACAATATTATGCGAAGTATCATCATCAATGTAATATTTATTACCATAGTGACTAATTGGAAAGCCACCATAACCAGGAAAGGTTTGATCCTTTTCTGGTATTTCTTTATATTGTGCTTTAAGTTCTGATAAAGTAGTAAACCTACTATCGCCCTTTTGGCCATACGCAATAGTACTACTAGGAACTCCAGTATTAGTAAGCGGAACTTTTAACTTAATAAATAGGAAGCATACTGCAATTATACTTAATAGCAACGTAACAGCTAAATCACCAAAACTAATTTTTAATTGCCAGGGAATTAAAGCTGCTAGAGCTGCTTTCTTAAAAAATATGCTGCTGTGCAATAAATTACGTTGGTGACTTGCTTTAAACAAAATACTAAACCAGCGTGCAGTATTATCTAAATACAATAATAAAAGACATACAACACCAACTGTAATTACTGTCTGCTTATTTGGTAAGTTAATCCCACTTTTCGGGGACAATTCACCTGGTATTTCTTCTCCAGGAGCAGCCACATTAAAGTTATGCTTAACTCTATGTAGCATAGACTGTAATTTGTCTTTATTAATAGCCATTTCTTGCCTTCCAACCGTTATTCCAATCATGAACATTATAAAAGGCTAAAGCAATCGCATGTTTAGCAGCTGCACTAAGTTCTTGCTTTTCGTTCGGAGTGATCTTTAAGTAAATTTTTCTGATCTTAGATTCATCGTTGGCAGCAATAGCGTAGTACAGTCTACTAATCCAAGTAGAATGGTAATCGTTTATTTCCTTTAATGCCCTAATATCGCCTTGTCCTAAAGCCCCATCAAGAACATCAACTTTAGCTGACCAGCTATTAGTAGAGTGGTATCTAATAACGTTACTGTCACCGGCTTTAACAGGTGCTTTTGCTTTTTTAGGCTTAGTATGCTTGCTAGTTACTTTTTTAACTTTTTTGTTTTGCTTATTAGCTCTACTACTTTTGATCACGTCTTTTTTAGGCTTAGAAACATGTGGTGTAGAACCAAAATATTGATTCTTGGCCACTAATTCACTCAAATCTGGTTGACTATTCTCTTTAGCATATATTTCATAACCGCCAGCTGCTAAAATCGCTACAGCCAACGTGCCCACAGTAATACCAGCAATTCGCTTTTTAAATTTAGAATGAGGTTTATGTTTTATCTCATCTTCTTGTTTTACTCCATCAGATTTTTCTATTTCTGTTGGATTATCTATACCATCTATACCTAAATATTTAGCAAAAGCTTCTTCAAGTAGAAGCTTTTCAACATCTTCATCTTTTTTAGCCGTTTTCTGTTGATCAGCCAATGCTTCTTTAATTGCCTTTTTTAGACCGTCTGATACAGTTTTGGCAAAATCTTCTGGATATTGTTGATCATGCTTTTGGCGATACTTTAATTCTTGTTCTTTTAATTCATTTGAACGATTAATTGCTGTAACTTTAGCTTTCTGTTGATCCAGCATAGCCTGCTGTTTATCATCTTTCTGTTTTTGTCTAGCAACTTGTTTAGCTTGAGCTTGCACGCTACGTTCTAAATGTACCAAGTTAGTAGCAAAGGCATTCTGATGTCTGGTAAAAAGCTTATTTAAACTGTTAGCATAAGTGTTTTCAACCTGTTGGTGAATATCCTGCAGTTTTAAATTACGTTTTTGAATTTCTTTAGCACGATATTTCTCTTTAGTAGCAAGGTTTTTCTGCTTTAATTCAGTATCAATTTGACTTTTTCTTTTTTCTAGCCAATGATTTTGCTCTTGGTTAAAAGTATCTTCCCGGTGTTTGATTTCAGCATTAATACGATCGCTAGCTTCTGCTATTCTTTTGGCTGCTTCATCTCTTAGCTCTTTTAACTTAGCTTCCTTTTTGTCCAAAACAATTTGTTCAGTATCAGCTTTTTCTTTTGAAGCTGCTCCCATGTTTTCTTTTAGATCATTGCCGGCTAAACCTTCAACAGTTTCAGTAAGTAGTGATTTATTAACTTCATCATAGGACTTAGCTAAACGAGTAATAGAATCTTGCTTTAATTTACTTGCTTCTTTTTCAAATATGTTAGCAGCATTTTTTAAATGGCATTTTTCAATATCACGATCGATTAATCTATTTAATCTTTGTTGATATTCATCTTGTGGATCATCAACATACCCCAAGCGTTTCTTTATATCTTGCAAATCAAAAACAGCTTTTGAATTTTTATCCGGAACCGCTTGAAAAAGATTTTTTTCAGCAATATATTTCGACTTACTAATTACTTCCTGCGACTTAGTAGTAGATAAATTAATTTCATTTTCAGAATACGTCTTTAAATCTTCCTGGTTAGGTAAAAAAGAGCTAGGATTAGGATTTGCCTTTAATGAAGATTCTACGGTGTTTTCATGGTCAACTGTATTACTTTCATCTGAACTTGGCCTCTGAATGCTCGTGTCAGCAGCAGTATCTTGAGGGGTAACGCCCCCTATGGAGCGTTCATCATTTGTTTTTTCATTTGTATCTCTTTCTTTTTCATCTTTTTCAATTACATGTTCTTCAATACTTTTTTCAGTCTTTTTAGAAAACATATAATCCATATCTGAACCTACATTTTGAGAATCAGATTCGGGGTCATCATCTTTTAATTCTGCTTCGATTAAATCGGCTAGTTTTAATCTGCTTTCACTTTCTTTTTGATCAACAGTAGAATCGAGCACAATTCGATCGGCAATACGACGTAACCCCAATTGTTCATCATCATGTTCAATATAGATATTAGAAACTGTAAAAACTTGCTTCTTATCCTTATCAGGTTCAATTTCTAAATTAAGGTTTATCTTTTGATCAGCATTAAGTTTTTTGGCCAGCGCTTTAACTTTTTTATTAGCGGTAATCAAATCCAATGATTTACTATTTGAAGCAAAGCGTTTGCCGTTAAGCAAACTTCTTACTTTTCTAGGAACGTTCAAAAATCTAATTTTGCTCATATTCCAACTCCCTCTTAATTAAAATTCGTTAGGCAAAAATACTCATTACCCACGGAACAATTGATGTTGCTAAAGCAATTACGGCAGCACCAATGAAACAGCCACCCATAATCTTTTTAGCAAAAGCTGAACCTGCACGACCAAAGAACCAGGCAATACCAGCCACGATCAACATAATAATCGATAATGTAACACCTAATTTTGTCAAACTACCTTGTACGCCACTAATTGCAGTATTGGCCTTATCGATCGGATTAGTTACTGCACTGCCGCTTGGAGCCTTAGCTAAAAATAATTGTCCTTTTAACAAAAGATTACTTAAAAAATTCATGTTTTTCTCCTTGATTCTTGAAAATAATTAATACGAAATAAAATTAGCGGTCAAAATCGATTAAATCATTGCTACCACCTCTTTTTGAAAGCAAAAAAAGCAGCAGCTTAATAGTTCTTTACTACTAAGCTGCCGCTTTTAAAAATATTAAATTAATGCCCACCACGCACCCGGTCGAGGGAGGAACCACGCTAAATCTTTATTTTTCCCTACTTTAACTAATTACTAAGCTTTAGTACCTTCTTTACCAAACAAGTGGGCTATCATGCGTCCAAAAGATACTAACCTACCTAAAAAGCGATTTGAACCTACTGCACCACAACCAACAATAACCAGCAAAATGTATATTATTGAAAAAGTCCATTTTATAACAATCATATTTTTTCCTTTAAACGACAAGAAAGACCAGTAATTCATGTTTTACCATAATTACTGGTCTTTCTTAACTATTCATTTATTGCATTGGCAATACTGTTTTTACGACTAGCACAAAACTAACCTGGCACTAGTCCAAATATGGAAGTTCGATCCACTTCTGATCACTAGCTTTAGGACTGTTTGGCTCAACATCAACTTCGTTAGTCGTATCCGGCTTGTCATTAATGGTAAACGTTGCCTTATTAGGAACTTTGACTTTGCCACTATCTTTATCAAGGTAGTTCATTAATTCTGGTACATTTTTGACATTAGCAGTAATAATCATATCCAAATGCTTACCATGCCATTTAGCTGGCTCATTAGCTACCCAATCAACAGTATTATCAGTAGTAGTCAACTTACCTTGATCAGTTATATCTTTATTATTGTCGTCCAAATCGTAAACTTTAACGTCTTTAAGAGTCAAAACAGGTTCTAACTTATCTTTAAGTTCTAATGACTTAATATTTACATCATCAGGTGCAGCAACTTTAACAGAGTATTTGTAATCTTGACCAAAATCTACCGCTAAATCTTTACCGTCACCTTTACCATCAGCTGAAACGGCTTTAGTTTGATCTTTTGGTGTAAACGGAATATTTGTTGTGGTCTTGTTGCTATCAGCAGTCCCGTTTGAAGTTGTAACCTTGGCCACGTTATAAATAACAGCTTGTTCTTTATGCTTAGGATCTTGATGATCAGCTAGAGATACACCTGGCTTGACCTTACTGTCAAATGTAATTTTGTATTGCTCACGGTAAAAGTCATCATTAGCTAGTGCGTCGTCTTTAGCTACCACTGACAACTCATTACTATTATCAACAGTAACGGTAAACATGTAAGTGACATCCTGATTTTCACGATTATATACGTGAACATTAGATATATCTAAATCCTTATCCAATTGATCTGTAATTTGGTACTCCGAATACTTAAATTCTTTTCGAACTTCTGGAACATCATGCGTAATTGAGTAATGATATTCTTCATAACGATTCTTTAAAATATCATGATCAACCGATTTGTCAGTACCAATTTCGCTTGGTACATTAGTACCTTCATCAGAATCAGAAACATACTTTGTTGGTACTTCTGGTTTATCAGGAAGTATTCTATTAGTACTAAATTGTAAAAAGGCGTGGTCAAATGCTTGCTCACGAATAAAATTATCAATATTAGAAACAGGATATTCTGTATCCGCATTAGGATCATATTGACCTACCATATTCCAATAATCAGGATTATTCTCTAAAGTATTTTGATCCTCAATAGCATGTTTACCAGTGTTTTCACCATAAACCCAATTAATAATAAAACTAGATGAATCAGAATAAGCTGCTGTAAAACTACCTTTTTTATCCTTTGACGTTACCGTTCCGGGATTGTGTGTACCTGCAGCGTGAGCTAATTCCGTATTGTGCAAGTTAGCGTCAGAATAAATGTAATTCATTCCAGACATCTTTTTATAACTCAACCATGTATTACCTTTATCTTCAGCGTCACCATAGTATAACTGATCTACATTAGAAAAAGTTGTTGGTTCAATTCCAACCCACTGGTTCCCATCTATATCATTAAACGTCCATGAAGCTGTCATTTTCAACGGCTTATGTGTATCATGATCTAAATAATCTAAGCGATATTTTACAGCACCAATTCCTGGTGTATAAATATCAAAATCGTCCTTACTAAAAGCAGCGTAAGCAACATTAACGTTTTTTCTAGTATCTTTTATTCCGTTCCCGTTGGTGTCAACCCATTCGTAATTTTGGACTTTCCAATCAAGCATTGTGATTTTCAAATCAACAGTATGGCCCTTATAGTTACCAATATTAGAATAATAAATGCCTACTTTGCCTTTCCATTTATTATTATCTCCAACATTATCGCTTAATTTAAAAGCATACCAATGATTACCAGTATTAGAAGTTGATACTCCCCAATCTCCATTTGTTCCTCCAAACGGAGTAACCTTTGTCGTAGGTAAAACTTTACCAGAAAAAGCATATTGCCCAGGTATTTTGTTTTGATAGGCATTAGAACCCTTAGGCAAGTCTGTCATTTGCGCATTATCTGCATAAACAGTGTTAGTTCCCACACCAGCGCCTATTGTAAGAGCCAGCAGTGCTATTACTGTTTTAGCGTGTTTAACATTTTTCATTTTTAATTTTGAAAAATTCATTTATTTTCCTTTCTAAGTAAAAAGCGTTATCAAAAATTGATAACGCTTTTTATTTATTAAATTGTTTAATTAATTGGCCGCATAATAGCTATTCCATTTTGAACTATTACCAGAAACCTCAATAAAGGCAACTCCAACAGCAGAATCATCACCCTTCCAGTCATAATACAGGGCAATACCAGCAAAAGCTTTCTTATCACCGTGTCCTAAAATCATTTTATTATAATCACTATCATCTTTAAAACTAGTAAATATTTGCTTTGCAACATGTTCTGGATTTCGATCATTAAAATCAAATGCTTTAGGTTGTGAATAGCCTTCTAATGGACGTCCATAATAATCTAAGTCATCAAAAGAATCAGAAATATTCATACCATTTTCGGCCAAATTAGGTAAATATGTTGCCAACTGTCCGGCAGTAGTTTCATTCAAATGACTCTCAAACGTATACATACTTGTCATGGAAGATGTTACTTTGCTCAAAAAGTCATTAATTTCACTACTATTTTTATATTTAGGTAACCCATTCTCTACACGGTGATTTTGAATATCTTGCCACAAATAATCTTTAATTTGTGTTAATTCATCGTCGCTAAAATAAATAGTTTTTTCCTTAGAATATTTATTATTAGCTAATAAATGATCAATTTGTGATTGTGTAGGTTTTTCTTGATGACTAGGAGTTGCCCATCCATTTTCATCAGTTGACCATGAACCATTATTCTGCTTATTATCATTTGCGCTTGGAAGTTTTGGATTATTACTAGTAGTAACACAACTTGCCAAAATATATTTACCAGTATCTATTTGATAATATTTTTTACCACGAATAGTTTTAGTACCTGTAACTGTTCTTTTAGCGCCAACCATAAGGGTAGACATTGTATCTTCACCATTACCGTAATAAACTACAGCCGGTTTAATTACTGTTACAGTAAACCCCTTTGATGTTGAAGTGTTGCTACCAGTGCTAGAAGAAGAACCAGTGTTAATCGGAGTTGGATTACTTACCTCAACTATATTTGTCTTTTTAGCATTTACAGCCTTGATATAACGTCCTTTACTAAGGCGATAATACTTTTTACCGTGAATAGTTTTTTTACCATAAGCAGTAAAAGTATGGCCTTTCTTTAAAAGCTTCTTACTCTTACGTTTACCATACTTAGTGAAAACTTTTGCGTTCTTTGTAAGCTTAATTTTAAAGGTCTTAGCCTTTTTAGCTGCCTGTACAGTTTGTGGCGCAAAATTACCTTCATCAGTAATTCCAATTGCACCAACACTTAATAATGCTGCAGAAGCTAAACTAATTAATACTTTCTTCTTCATAATTTTTATCTCCAAACTTACTACTTTTTGTAGACATCATTACGTTTATTAGCATTAATAACTAAAACTACAAACTTATCATCATGAATATCTGCAATAATTCTATATTTACCAACCCGATAACGCCAAAGTGCTTGTAAATTGCCATCTAACACTTTGCCCCATAATCGAGGATTTTCAGAATTAGTAATGTGACCATCAAGCCAAATAACAATTCTCTTCTGCACGTGTTGATCAAGTTTTCGAAACTTATTAAGTCCTGCTTTATCAAATTCCCACTTAAACTTAGTCATTTGATTTTCCGAAGACCATTTTTCTAACTTCATCAGCTGGTACTGTTCCTGTTGATTTTTTCAACATTTTAATTGCTTCTTGATAATCTTGTTGATCTTCTACCTTTTCAGTAACAGCTTTTCTCATAAACGTAGAAATAGTTTCGCCTTCAAAATCAGCCATTTCTTTAATTTTTTGATATACATTATCTGGGAATCTAATAGTTGTAACAGTCATAATAATCTGTTCCTCCTAACTACTATAATAATTATAGCACATTCACCTACAAATGTAGCAAAAAATTATTTTTTAAAGATCTTATTCAGTTTTTCTTTAAAGCCATCATTCTTTTTATACAAGTAGGTAATTATTCCACCAGCTCCGACCAGAAGAATAGCTACAATCCAACCTGCATATTTCAACATAAAGCGTCCAGTCCTTGGTAGCAAGCCGTTCTTACCAGTTATCGCATTATTGGGATTACTTGGATTTAACGCACCATCTTTACCTAACGGATTCTTCTTATCTGGATTAGTTTTATCGGGAGTATCAGGATTATTCGGATCACTTGGATTGTTTGGATTATTCGGACTTTCTGGATCACCATTCAGTTTAGTTTTAACCTCATTAGTAGGTGTATCCTTACCGTTAATTTGAAGATGTCCCACATTAGGAATTTCTTGATCGGTATATGAACTTAAATCTGCGCCTGGCTTGATGTTTGCTGCTACGGCTGCATACAGAGTTTTCCTACTATATTTTGTTGGATCTTTAGCTGTCCAAGTCCAACTCTCATCAGTATTACTTGTAGATAACGCACCGTCATTAGTGATGTTCTTGCCATCAGAATCAAGAATTACTACATTCTTTAAGTCCAAAACATTTTCTAAATCGTCACTAAGAACTAGCGATTTCATATCCATGCTGTTACCGATATAGAAAGTAAGTAGGTAATCTACTGCGTCACCACGGGCAGCCGTATTACTATCAACTGTTGTTGAATTAATGATTGATTTTAAATCATCAGCGCTAGTAGGGGCTGTTGTAGTTACATCGCTACCTTGATCAGCAACTTTTACTTTCTGTGCTGACTTATACGGCTCTGCTAAAGTATTTAGTGCGTCATTGAATTGCTTATCAGTCACGTTTTTATTTGCTTTAGCATATGAGCCATCAGGATTTTGTTTTACTAACTTTTCAGCAGCTTCAATTCTGGCATTTTGCTGACTTTTATCGATCTCTTGATCTACCTTATCGCCTGTATCTTGGCCGGCAGCTGTTTCTGTCTTATTACCAAAGAATTTAGTCCAATTAGATGGATCCCGGACTATTCCCTTTTTAGCTGTCGGTTCTTCCGTCTTAGGAGTAATAATCGGAGTATTAGACGGTGTATCACCGCCGTTAGCCTTCATGTGAGCTGTATTCGGAATTTGAATAACGTTATTTTTAATATACTTTTGTAGATCAGCGTCAGCCTTTACTTTAGCTGTAACTAAGACCGTATAAGTCTTTCCACCCATCTCTTTAACAACATCATCTTTAGGCTGCCAGTTGAAGCTTTCTTTGTCCTTGTCAGTCTTTAATGTGCCGTCAGAATCAGTAATATCTTTACCATCAGCATTTTCTACTTTGACACTCTCTAAATCGAGTATATCTTCAAGGTCGTCAGTAAATTCAACATCTTTTAAGTTTTGACCTAAGCCCGGTGTGAACTGTATCTTATAAGTAAAATCTTTTCCGATTTCAATGTTATCTTGATCTTCATGGAAGGAGCCAGACAGACCCTCAACACTCTTAACTACCTTGTTCTTAGCTGGAGGTGGAGTTACAACTTTAACCGTATTAGACGGTATCTTTTTGTTGTTATACTTCATATCAGCTGTATTAGGTATCTTGTACTCATTAGAAGCCTTATCTAAATAGGAGGACAAGTCAGCGTCAGGCTTTACTTTTGCTGTAATGTCAACTGTATAAGAATGATCAGGCATTTTGGTCAAGTAATCCTTAGTAGGCTGCCAGACAAAGCTTTCCTTAGCGTCATCTTTAGTAAGTGAACCCTCATCTTTGGTAATGTCATTACCT
Source organism: Lactobacillus sp. ESL0700 (assembly GCF_029392095.1). Classification (NCBI taxonomy): domain Bacteria; kingdom Bacillati; phylum Bacillota; class Bacilli; order Lactobacillales; family Lactobacillaceae; genus Lactobacillus; species Lactobacillus sp. ESL0700. Next base: position 42,219 of record NZ_CP113931.1, on the reverse strand, counting down.
TTATCATCAGAAACTTTGACGCTTTCAAGGTCTAGTACATCTTCAAGATCATCTTCAAAATCAACATTTGAAATATCTGTCCCATTTTTAGGAATGTTAAACGTAACCTTATAGTGAACTTCATCGCCCTGGTTGTATTTAGCTTCGGTTGTCCAGTTACCGTCTTTGTCTTGAACCGCCTTAGTAACTGTTGGGTCTTTATCATTTGGTGTATGAACATAAACGGTGTTAGATGGAATATCCTTGTCATTAATTACTAGGTTACCAACATTTGGTATGTTGTACTGATTAGTATTTTTATCAAGATATTTGTCCAAATTGGCGTTTTCTTGCAAGTTGACTTCTGGTCGTAGTGTCATTTTACGGCCAAACCACTTAGTAGGGTCTTTCGCCTGCCAGGAAACCTGATTCTTAGTTTTATCAAAGTTTAAAGTTCCCTCATCTGTTACATCATTATTGTTTTCATCAAAGACTCTAGCTTTTGAGTAAGTAAAACACGGTTCCAAGCGATCATAAAACTCTAGCTTATCCATCTTTTTATCAAATGGAATTTGATAATTAATATCAAAAGCAATATCTTTGCCCTTAGCAAAAGTGCCCTCTGTGCCTAATTTAACCTTTTCAGCTGCCTTAGCTGTTATCGGTGCCGGCTGATTTATTTGGTAGACAGTTGCTGCAGTGACACCAACACCGGCTAAAGCTGCACTAGCACCCACTGTGGCCAGTAACTTCTTTGTTTGTCTTTTTGTTAGCTTTTTCATTCAGCTATCCTTTCTTAGAACAAAAAAGGCACCGTTACTTTTTAGTAACGGTGCCATTTAAACATCATTTTAATTTTTAGCTTTTTAATTCATAAATCACTTCCTTTTTTGACAATAAAAAAACTGTTACTTTTCAGTAACAGCAAAAGTTAACCTTTAATTACTTCCCATAGCTACAAGTGCACCAAATCCAAAAAATCCAACCGTCAAAACAGACTGAAAAATTGGAATGTATATAAATTTAACAGTGAAATAGGAAATCAACAAATTAATAACCAAAGATACAAGAAAAAGAGAAACAAATTTCAGATCACCATCTTGCTTAGATGTAGCAACGTAGAATCGCCATATCAAAATTAGTGCTATAGCTAAAACTATTACTGCTCCTACAAAATATTTTATAGCAATACCTTGCTTATATTCTACTACCTTAAAAGGACTAGTAAGGTTTTGCTGCCGTAAATCCTTATTAAGATTATTCAAATTTCTTAGATATATTACACTAAAAATAACAAATAGTGCTTCAAAAATTATTTTACTAATTATATTTACTCTTTGTTCCTCATTCATTGCTTTTCCCTATATTATTTATCGTTAGCCTTCTTGTTTTTTAGCTCTATGGTACTTTTTATCGACTCAATTTCTGTCTGTAATTTAGACATTGAGCGCACCAGTCCCCATATAGCTATAAAAACTAGCATTAAAACTAGAAATAGTAAAACACCAAATGTTATATATGCAAATATTATATCAGTTTGACTAATCGAATATTTGCTTTCAAAATTATTGTAAAAAACTAAACCTATATTAGAAATGCCTTTAAAGATAGCTGATACAACAGTAGCAATTACTCCCACTGAAAGTAGACCTGTCATTGTCTTGACAAAATAATATTTTCTACTTGTTTTTGCTAACAGTGCAGATAACTCAATTTGAGTTTTTCTATTTAATTCTTTCTGAAATTGTTCATCTTTCTCTAAAATACGTTTATCTCTACTGAAATAATACTTTAGCGAGTTTAAAAAAATGCTTTTAGACCTATGCTTTAATTCTTTAGACTTAGTATGTTCATTTTTAGGCTTCTGACTCATTTTTACCACCCTTTTAATAGAAAACATTTTTCTACTAAAGCTTATATATTATCAAAATTATAGCAAAATATTCTCATGTTGTAATCGAAATTAAATAGATAAGTAAAAAAAGACGTTTTTCAACGTCTTTGCTATTAGCTATTTTTTACGGCCGTTTTTAGTCCTCTACCTGGTTTGAAGACTGGAACTTTTCTTGCTGGAATTTCAACTTCCTCACCATTTTGTGGATTGCGCCCTTTTCTTGCTGGACGCTCATGCACTTCAAAACTGCCAAAACCAATTAGCTGAACTTTATTACCTTTTACCAGATTCTCTTGAATTGTAGCAAGCACGGCTTCAACGCCTGCAGCAGCACTCTTTTTAGTGATTTTTGCATTTTTAGCTACTTGTGCAATTAATTCTGTTTTACTTGTCATAGTTAAACGACCTCCTATTTGTAAAAAGTTAAACGTATCAGGTTTACTTTAACACACTATTTTAGGAACCTTTGTATGTTCCATAATTTTGCTAATATTTCTGGCGGCAACGATTATCCCAGGATCAACTTGGCCATTCTCTGCTTTTTTAATAAAAACATATCCTAAATGAGCTAAAAATGCTGTAACACTCTTATCTTTTTCATTAACCATTTTAGGATAAACCTGCTGCAGTTCATGTGACATTTTGCGATACCTTGTTAATCGCAAATTTGTCTGTACAATGTAGCAATCAGAAATAGGAAAAAGTTTAGGATATTTAACCGTTCCAAATTTTTTTCTTTCTTTAGTATCTTGTTCTTCAAGCCAAAGTTCTTGGTGAGCAAACCAAAAAAGCATTGATCCAACAAACTCAACCTGATTTTGCTGCGGCATAGATAAATTTGCTTTACAGAAATTTTCAGCTTGTTTAAATTCGGACTTTAAAATAGTGAATTTAACTACTACCATTACCCTTTTACCTTTTGTGCTAATTTTGGTATGACTTGGCCATTTTGTATTCTTTTAGCAAAGACAAAGCCAAGATGTGCTATAAAATCAAAATTATTCTTATTCTTATCATTATAAACATTAGGATAAATATATTTTAGTCTTGTCATCAAAACATCAATCCCCGTTTGTTTAGCCTGTGCCGTTACCTTAACATAATGATCACCCAAATAAACTTCTTGATATTTGACTATTCCAAAATCATCAATTTCTTTTTGATTAATGTAATGCTCCTCTGCATTCAATTCTTCATAAGCAAAAACTAGTATATATTGCCCAATATGAGCATTGTCAGTAATTACAGCTGGCATTTTATCAGCAATTATTTGTCTTGTTTCTTCAAATTCCGTTTCTAAAATTTTATAAGTTATTGTGTCAGATTTTTTAGCCACATTTAACTCCTTTCTACAAAAAGAGCCATTATTACAAAGACTTGTAATAATGGCTTTTTTGTCACATTCAAATTAGTATTCAAATACTTGTCTAACATACTTAGTAGCGCTTTTTAGGCTCTGGGAGCCGGTTAATTTACCTCTGATAAATAGTCTGCCTTGTCCCGTATAATCGCATGTAAACAAGGATATTACCGGGTGGTTAACAAATTTTTTACGATTAAAGGCCAAATTCAAATTGTAAACACCAATGAATTGTGACGATGTAATTTTATAAAAGTAAACTTTTGTAAAATCCGTCAAGTAAATAACAGTTCCGTTACTCAACGTGCCATTGACTTTTGCCGTATACAGCGGCGAAAAATAACTCTGGGCATCGTCCATATTGTGGCCTGCTAATGGATAATTATTCTTACCCATTTTCTGATCTGCCCTAAAAGTTCCAGCCCCTAGCGCTAATTCATCATTACCAACACCTCGAAAAATATTGAGTAAGATATTTTTATCTGGGATTGCAATTTGACCAACTGCCCGATAATCTCGCCTAACTCGCCACGCATGAGCCAAAGAGCTAGGTGATATTGGGTTGACTTTTCTCATATTGTAACTTGGCTTACGTTTCTGGTGATTATACCTTGCTTGTTGAAGTTCGGTCTTATCAGTAGATATTCGGTGCGCAGCTTGTCCCTGCAGTTTATCAAAGTTCAAAACTACTACAATTGCTGCAACGATTAAAGCTAAAAAAAACAATCCTACAATTGCTATTCGTCTATTCTTCTTGGCTAATCGTTCGTCTTCATTCAAAACTAATTGTTCCTATTCTTGCTTGTTGGTACGCTTCATCATGTAATTTTTGATCAGCAATTGCGACAATTTGCTTATACATATCAGACTTTTTATCAGTTATTGCTTCTCTGAACGCATTCCAAACAGCGTCTTGTACCCATTTATCATAACTTATACCCTTTTTTTCTTTTAAGTATGCAGCTACAACAGGGTCTAGTTTCTTTGCCATTTAAACATCACCTTTATTAATTTAACTAGGGACTAATCCCTATTTTTCTAAATTTAATGCAGCTTTACGCTGCAGTTTCGTTATCATAAACATCAACCAAATTGGTTTTCTTTAATCATAAAAAATTAAAATTAAGTGTTATTACAAAGGGTCTTAATTAAAGGTGCACCTTTATCTTTCCACTTAGTGTCTAGCTAATCACTGTTCTACAATCAATTTTTAATCGTTAAAATCTAACTATTCAGCATAATTAGCAAAAATTTCATAATAGACAACGGTATATCAACAAATATTTTCTCTTTAAACCTGACTTAAAAATCAAGCAAACCATTTGTCATATCCTTTTCAGCAGCGACGTTTTAGTTTATGGGGCATTTCCTCCGAGATAATAAAACTTATCTATAACGAATAGTGCTACACAGAAATATTTAACGTTGCAAATGTGTATTAAACACTTGCTTTTGTGCTTCTTCGTCCTGGAAGCATAGCGAGGACAGCTTGGGAGCAACTGACGACCACCGTTCAGCAGATCATGTTTTTGCAATAACGAGTTGCAATCCATTACTTATCACTCCGGTAATTTTGTAGCTTCTGTATTTTCAGTGGTTTCCAATGTTTACCACGCCTTAGGCTTATCCATTTGGTAAGATACATTACTGTAACTTACATTCAAATTTCAGCACAAATAGCCAGATACTAAGTGTGCCGCCAGTTTTTAATATTAAAATGTAAATGTACCTGGGATTTAACTCCCTAAAAAGTAAAGAGCGTTGCAGCTCATCTGTTCATAACAGTTGCTATGCAATACTTTGATTTTTTATAAATGATATTTGTTGTTCAAATAGGAACGTAATGTATCTCTAAATTTAGAATTATTGCTTTCGGAATTGATTAATTCCTGATATTCAGCAAATGCTGCAGCATATCCATCTTTTGTTTGTTCCATTTTAGCTATTTGCATATCAAGTTTATGTAATCTTTTCTTGATCTTATGTGATACCGGCTGCACTTCTAAATTTCGTTTAGCTTCGTGTAATTTAGACAACTTAACATCTAATACCTTTAGCTTGTCTTTAAAAGCTCCCAATGTGGCAGTTTTGTCCTTTTCAGAAAACATATCAGTTTTCAATTTCTTAGCCGCTAAAGTATATTCACGAATCTTCATCAATAAGTATGCAAAGAATGCACAAAACAAAATAAGCTCAAAACTAGACATAAATTTTTCTATACTCCTTTATACAAAGCTAAATAAACCATAAAACAGCCAATCATCTCAATTACAAAAGCAAATTCCAAAGTCTTTAATCCAGCATTTAAAAGCGTATCTAGTCGACGATTTAATCTCCACCAAAAGCCAAATATTTCTGTTTCTTCTGCTTTTTTACTTATTAAACAAAGTGCTAATACCCAGCAGACAAATAGCAAAAGACAAATTTTGCTATGAAACATAACAAAAGTAAGCACATGATCTATAAACCCGAAAACTAAGTTTAAAACGAGTATTACAATTCTTTTCATTTTATTTCCGCTTACGATACTGTTTTTGCCATATTAAAATGGATTTTTGCCTTGTATATTTAGAATACGTCCTTTTCCTGTAGCAAATTCTTTTTCCATGAATGTCATATCCTTCCTGCATATACTGATAAACAAAGCTTAGTGGCTGACTTGAACCTAAACCATCAGAAGCAATTTCATAAAAGTTGCCATCTTGGCCATTTATCCAAGGGCGACCAAACATTTTAACTTTGAGCACAACCTCAAATACTTTATTTATCGAACAGGCTTGTAAAGTTTTCGAACGTTTTTGTTTTTGATCTGTATTTCTCATAAAATCATTTCCCACAATTTTATTTAAAGTAACCTGGCCAAAGAACTTTTGTTAAACATTTTCTTGATTTTCCTTTAACTAACTGCTGCAATTAAAAATGCGGCTAACAGAAGAAACATACCCAACAAAAAATTTTTGAAATCATTATCATGCAATCCTACAACCATAAAAAACACTGATAATATGAACGGCACAAGTACAACAATACTTATCATTTCTTCTCCCCTTTTTAAAGTTGATTGATCATAATTGATCTGCCTCGTTTATTCTGCATATTTACTACTTCATAAAACTACAGAGCAAAACAAAACCCAAAAAAGTGAAACAAAATAAGCCAATCACATCAAAAAGAATGGCTATAGAACCAATTTGATCAAAAATAGTAAGTCGAACTGCAAAAAAGCAAAAAGCAACTGCAACTAGCCATACCGGTACTAAATCAGTCATTCTTACTTTCCTTTTTTATTTTGAAATAATTTGCAAAACAAAAGAAATAGACAAAATAACGACAACGGCGGTAAACCAACAAAAAGCGGTAAAACTAATATATAAAAACGCTTCATCACTTTTTCCTGAAACAAAATTACTAGCCATATGTAAGAGTCCTACAAATGCAATTATCCATATTATTAAAAAAATTGTTCCTATTAACGCTAACCCCATCATTCTTACCTTCTTTTTTTATTTCCTAATAGAAGCAGAAAGTGTCGATACTTTCCTTACCGTTATCATAAGTAAGTTGACCATGCAATGCTTCTTTACATATGCTTAAAATAATTTGGAAAAGCAATGTAATTAAATATATGTGTTGAGGGTATTTGCAAACAAAAGTGTTTGCAACAGAAACAAGGAATGTTGCAATTCCTCTGCCTTTATCATCAGTAGCCAGCTAACCTGGTATTTCTTCGGCAATAAAATCATTTTGGAAGTTTATTGTCTTAAAATTGAATTTTGATAATTTGAGAACATAGGAACTGTTCTCAACAGAAACAAGAAGTGTTGCAACTTCTCTGCCTTTATCATCAACAGTCAGCTAACCTGATGTTTCTTCGACAATAATGTTATTTGGGAGATTATTGTCTTAAAGTGAATTTCTTTTTGAGAACATTTTTCATGTTCTCAATAGAAGTAAAGAATGTTTGCAATTCTTCTAGTTTTAAACTAGCCAGCTAACCTAGTACTTCTTTTTGGCTTTATTCAGCCATTCTGATTTCTACTACCTCTAATGGATCAACTTCCCAACAATGACCATTAAGAATCAATGACCAAGGAAAGTTATCTCGTTTACGGTGTTCTTGATAAGTTGAAATAGTAGCTCTTGGCGTATTATAAACAGTAAATTTAAGGCCGTGATCAGTAATAATTTCTTGTTTCAAACAAGATCTATTACCAGTATTCAGCCATGTTACTTCAATAAGTGGCAAAGAGTGCATAATATCGAAATCTACCAAACCATGATTTAACAAACATGAAACCAAATTAGGATAAGTAGCTGCAATATTTTCTAAATCAATAGCCGTTCTTTTATCCGAACTATTTTCTTTTTGACTTGTTAAGTCGCTGATAAACATATCTTTACCTGCAACAGACGCTAAACGTGTGTCAACAGTTATACGATATTGCTTATTCCAATCAATGAAATCATGATGAACGCTATATTTTATACCGTACTGATATGGTTTAACCATTAATCCCAACTCCTTTCAGCTATCGTTTAACTAGCTACAATTTCATTGTAACCAAATTCAAGTCCAGCTCCAGAAATTGCAGCACGTTTAATTTCACTGTTAAGTTCTTTGCCATGAATTGAAGCCGGCACGATAACTTCTGTAAAGTTATAACCTTGATCCGCCCTAGTTTTCCAAAAAACCCGATATTTTTTAGTTTTCATCTTTCAATACCTTTCTACAGTTCAAACTTACGTTCTTCTCTCATAACTTAAAAGTTGTAAGAGAGAAAATTAAATGCTATACTAATAGAAAATTAGCAAGTAATGATTTCGCTAACAAAAATCAAAAAAAGGAAAGAGTTATATGCTGTATGGTTATGCGAGAGTTAGCACAACAGGACAAGACCTTAGTGCTCAAATTGCTTTACTAAAAAAAGCTGGTGCAGAAAAAATATATCAAGAAAAGTTTACAGGTACGACCCTTAACCGCCCGGTATTTTCCAAACTACTTAAACAATTAAAGCAAGGCGATCAGTTACTCATAACCAAGCTAGATCGTTTTGCAAGAAATACTAAGGAAGCAGAAGAAACAATCCAAACGTTGTCAGATAAGGGAGTTATCGTTAATATTCTAAATTTAGGTATCGTTGACACTAACACGCCAACAGGGAAATTTTCTTTTTCTGTTTTTTCAGCAATCGCTCAATTTGACCGTGACATGATCATTACACGAACTCAAGAGGGTAAGGAATACGCTAGAAAGCATAATCCAAATTATCATGAAGGACGTAAAGAAATTTACAGCGATCAACAAATTGAAGCTGCTTATAAGTTACACAAACAAGGTTTATCACTTAAAGAACTTAATAAAAAAACAGGAATTAGCATAGCAACTTTGTGTAGAAGATTTAATAAATTAAAAGAAACCAAAAAGCAATAAAAGGTCATTTAATAGCTCTCTCATAACTTTTAATTTGTGAAAATCAGAAATAATTTTTTCCTAATTCCAGATAAGCTATGCAGTAAGGGTTTTGTCCTAATATTTGTAATCACCGCTTGTCGCTTTAGCGCTTTATTAGTTATTGTTTTCGACACGCTATGATAATAGTAAATAGTCTTATTAAAGCAGCTGTATCAAGCGACTTCAACTACTTTAGCTGCTTTTGGTATAAGCAATGCCGTTAAATTTAACCATGTGAAATATATTTATATATTAACCATTAAAGAAAAAAGCAATTTAAAGGCAACATTTTTGTTGGATTACAAATTATTTTTGGCCTATATAGCAGAGTGCACTAAAAAACTTTTCACAACTTTTATGATGTGAAAAGTTTTTTATGTTAGCAAAATTAGGAATAACAAAGTATTTTTATCTAGCTTCATCAATTTTTTAAAAATATCCAAAAAGTTGTAACAACTGGGTGTCCCCTATTGATACACAATTACAGCAGAGTATAATAATAAGTAATAATGTAACATCAGACTGTAACATTGAGGCAATTAGAAATGAAAATTGGTTACGCACGAGTTAGCACCCAGGAGCAAAATTTAGCAAGACAACTTGACGCCCTTAAAAAAAGTGGTGTAAAGAAAATTTTTGAAGAAAAGATTTCAGGTAAAAATTTAGACCGTCCTGAATTACAAAAAATGTTAGATTACATTCATGAAGAAGATGAAGTTGTAGTTTTAAGTTTAGATCGCCTTGGCAGAAATTCAGCAGACTTAACTAACATCATCGAAGAAATTAAAAGAAAAGGAGCTGTTCTCAATATTCTATCCTTACCTAGTTTTGCCGGTGTAACTGATTCTAACTTAAAAAATTTATTAACAAACTTAGTTTTAGAAATTTACAAATATACAGCAGAAGAAGAACGTAGAAAAATTAAAGAACGACAAAAGCAAGGTATTGCTTTAGCAAAAAAAAGAGGTGCATACAAAGGCGGTAAACGTCTTTATGCACCTAACTCCCCTAATCTACAAAAAAGATTTATTTATAACGAAGTAGTAAAAATGTTAAAACAAGAAATACCAATCTCACAAATTGCAAGAACTGTTGGTATATCCAGAATGCAAATTTATAGAATTAGAGATTATGCACGTAATTTAAAAGCTAAACAGTAAATATTACCTTCCTGGCTTTTAAAAAATACCCGTTTTGTTTAATGGATCATCTAAATACTTATAACAAACTTCACAAATTTTTTTATCCGTATCAATTACATAATGTACTGCTGTAACGAGTGCTGTCAATGTAAACAGCGCTGTCCAATCGCCAATCTTTATAGATTTTAATTTCCCAAACATAAGAAAAAAAGCAATTACATAAAAGACTGTATAAATTGCAGTTGCTGACCAAAATACTGTTGCTACTCTTGATTTAATATCGAGAACTTGCTGTATGTATTGCTTTTTTTCTTTTTTATTTAATAAGCAATTATAGCTATACAACTTGTTACACACTTTTTTCATTAATGTCATATAAAAAAACAATGCCGCGTATAATATCACTAAAATTAGCAGTATTAGCCATATCCAACCACCAAATTTTGCAGTTTTAGCTTCTGTATAGATTGTTTTACTATTACGACAAATCACATAAAATGTTCCGGCAAAAAGACCCATTGAAAATATAATTAATAAATCAAGAATTCCCACCTGTTTATGGAGATCACTTAATTCATCGGTCATGGTCATCAAATTTATTTTTTTACTCATTTTACTTTTCACCTGTTCTACTAATCCGTTTTTCTTCAAGTTGCTCATTTAAGTCAGTAGCAAAAAGGTTGTACATAGTTTTGTACAAGTAGCCCCTTACATTTTTAATCTGTTTGCTGTCATCATATTCGTAGGCACGAATACGATTAAAGAAACGCTGAATTGTTTCGTTAACCTTTTCTTTGATTTCAGAATCATAAATTTCAATACCTTCAAAATTACCTTCATTGTCATGTTGGTAGTTAATTTCCTCAAAACTAATACCTAAGCCAGTAGTATCAGAATTTAATTCACGAAAATCTTTAACAGCATTATTTTTAGCTAAAACAATTGTACTGATAAACTCATTAACGGTTTGTGGCGTACGTGCATAGGAACAAATTCGACGAATTGCGTCTTTGCTTAAAAAGAATTTAGCAGTTCCTGATCGTGAACTTGTAAGAAAATCTTGAGCATGATTTAGTAGATCTTCGTTTTGAGTTGCCACTTGTTCGGCCGAGTAATTATTTGTGGAAAAATCCCATGAGTTAGTATCTTTATGTATCTTATTAGTATCTAGTATATTAGTCTTGTCTTGATACAGTGCAGTTTTGACACTTCCTTGTGGCTCTAAGCTTTGTTGACTTTTTTGTCGAAGTGCAGTTTTGACACTTCCTTGTGGCTCTAGGGCTGGTGAGTTTGCTTGTCGGGGTGCAGTTCTGACACTTCCTTGTGGTTCTAGGGCTGATGGCTCTTTTTTAGCATAAATGTCTTGAGTAGTGATTTCGAGGTCGGCTAAATATAATCGGTTTGGCAGATTCTTTTTTAATTTAGGATTAAAGCCCATTTTTCTTTGATAAAGTAAACCGGCATTTTCTAGTTCTTTTTTAACTTTAACGACTTTATGTCCTGACCAGTGCATTAAAGTTTGTAATTGCTCATTGGTAAAAATAAAATAAACGTTATTGTTTTCGTCAATCCAATTATTGCGTAGAGAATAATCTAAGCGATCTCTTAAAACCATATAGCCTAATTTAGCGCCATCGCTTAAAGTTTTATATTGTTCCCCATACAGTAAAACTTGGGGGAATTGAAAGAATTTTGTTTGATATGCTTGAGCTGAATTAATAAAGTTAAAATTATTTGTCATAATAATTTTTGTTTCTCCTTGAAAATAAAAAGAACTAAGTAGTTTATTGCACTTACTTAGTTCTTCTTAGACAATATTATTTCTAGTTACAAGAGCTTGTACCCAGTTCTTGCCTAGAGTATAATATAGTTAAGTACTAAGTTACTAAGCGCTAAGTTAGCTAGGTGCTAAATTAGGTTACTTTAGGGTATTAAGGTATTAAATTAGTCTAGATTGGACTCTAGACTAATTGGCTAGGTAATTTAGACTTATAAATTAAAAGCATGTAAGTGCTGATACAAATTTAAATTTAAGGTTAGTTCGTTGTTGTTGAAGTTAGAGCTAATCTTCTAGATTCCGGATTGTAATGATCCGGAATTTTTTGTTAGCAGTTTAAAACTGCTATAAATCGATTATATGAGCAAGTTGAATTAAAGTCAAGCTTCTTCATAATCACATGTGATTTGTGTATTTTCACATGTGAAATGTGTATTGTGAATTGTGATTTTTGTGATACAATAAAGTTATAAATTAAGGGAGGAATTAATAATGAAAAAAATATATAATTTTTCGTTCAAGGGTGGTGTAGGAAAATCTACCCTGACAGCTGTAGAAGCGTATGAACTTGCTAAAAAGGGATATAAAGTTTTGGTAATTGATATGGATCCACAAGCCAATGCTACCGATATTTTATTTGCCACTTTTGAAAAGAAGGAGCCAAAAACACCCTTACTTGAAGGATTGTTGAAACATGATCTTGTTTCTTCAATCGTTAAATTATCTGATAATCTCTATATAGCTCCAGCTGACTGGGACATGAGTTTATTTAATGTTAGAGCAGCCAAAGCTTTTGATAGTGAGCATAAGGAAACAATTCTTAAAGATGAATTATCTAAAATAGATAATAATTTTGATTTTTGTTTTATTGATACACCACCAACATTATCTGAAATAACTAATAATGCGCTTTTAGCTAGTGATTATGTAACCGTAGTAGTACAATCCCAGGCAGCAAGTTTTAATTCAGCTGTAAAAACAGTTACATATTATGCTCAAATGAGAAATGATTACAAAGTTAATTTCAAACTACTTGGAGCAATTTTGTATTTAGTGAATAGAAGTTCAACAACTGATACTAAAGTTATCTCTAAAGCTCATGAATTTTTTGGTGATTCTTTGTTTCAAAACAGAATTTATCATAGAGAGCGTATTAAACGATGGAGTGATACTGGAATAACTGATAAGCCAAATGATGTTTGGGACGAGCGCACACATAGTATGTATAATTTGGTTTTAAACGAAATGTTAGATAGAGCGGGAGTAAAAATAAATGATGAAAGATGATTTCTTAGATCAATTAGCTAGTAAAGCTAAAAAAATAGAAGATAGGCATACCGATAATCCATATAAAAAGAAAGAAACAGCAAGACGTACAATTTCGATTCGATTGTCTGTTTACAAAGAATTGCGTGAGTATGCGTTTAGAAATGAAAAGTCAATTTCTGATGTTGCTAGCGATATAATAAGTTCTGAATTAGAAAAGTTGATTAATGGTCACATGTGATAATTCACATATCACAATGCACATGTGATATGTGAATTGTGGCATGTAAAAAGGGAAGCAGTTTGCTTCCCTTTTTTGCTATTCAAAGAATTTCATGAAGAAACGTTTATGCTTCTTGTAAACCAATTTGTAAAATATCCAAGTAAAAAGTGCGTCCATAAAAACAGGATTAGTAAGCAACTCTTTCAAGTAGTTGAAAACATCAAACATAATATATCTCCTTGATCTTAATCAGGTAGACACAGAAGTTTCTAAGTGTTATACTAAAACCATCTAAACTCAAAAAAATCCATGTTTACTTTTGTAATACATGTAAGTTTTTAAGGCTGTTAAGTGCTAGAACACTTGGCAGCTTTTTTTCTTACATAATTATGTTACCACTTAATGTAATATTTTGCAATACAAATATTACATTAATGCACAATAAATATAATTCATTTACACTTTTTGTAAAATTTGTATTGATAAATATAGCGAAATGACTTATAATTTGTTATACAAGTATTACAAAGGCTACAAAAGGAGAATACAAATATGGAAATTTTTAGTTTAGATCTAGGAAATAAACAAACAAAACTAATGAGCAGCAAAGCCAGGGTAGTCTTACCGTCTAGCTTTCTTTATGAATCAGATATGCCACTGTCTTTTGGAATTGATACTAGTAAGGACTTGCATACATACTCTGTTCCATTTAGTGATGATAAATTTATTTGGGGCAAGGATATAGGTTCTCTACATCTTGATGAGTACATGATCGACACTATTATGTATGGTAATCGATACGAAGATCAGTCTTTTAAGTTATTGGCTAATTTTGCATTAGGACTGCTAGCATGTGATTTTAAAGAAGCACAAAAGCAAGTGTTAAAAGTAGTTGTAGCTGTTGGTTTGCCAACCGAAGATTATGCAGACGAAAACAAGCTAAGGTCACTTATTGAAATGTTAAAAGGTCAACACCAAATTACAATTGACAAGCAAATTTTGACGGTACGTGTTGAGCATGTCTATGTTCTGCCACAGCCTATTGGCACACTTTATAATGAACTTTTAGATGATGAAGCCTATATTAAAGATGATGATGGACTCTTAAATAAAAAAGTTGGTGTAATTGATGTTGGTGGCGGAACTATTTTAATTGATACAGTGCTTAATTTTCAATTGAGCAGCAGAAATCGCCATCAATTTAACACAGGTGCAAATAGCTTATATGAGGTTATTGCAGGACAAATAAATGGCGATGTTAGCTTGCATCAACTAGCCGATGAATTGCGTGCAGGAATGAAAAACAAGCAGTGGAGTTATCGCTTTTCTGATAATCGTACTGATGATATTACTGGAATTGTGACCAAAGAAATTACTCGTTTTACTAAAAAAATAATCGCTAATATTAAGACCACTCTCAAAAATTTAGAGAGTATAGATATGCTACTATTAACAGGTGGTGGTGCTAATCTACTCAATCAGAAGATATTGACCGAAGCATTTGATAAAGTTAAAGTTGTTGTGGTTTCTGAAACAGAAACAGCCAATGTAAATGGATTTTATAAGTTTGCATTAGATCAAGAAAATAAAGTTAAGGAAGAAGATAATAAACGATGACAAATAAATCGAAAACGTTAGCTATTAGGCTTAATCCGGAAAAAATATTAGATAAAAAAATACTAGATTTTCTAGATAATCCATACATCTCTAAGTCTAAGTTGGTTAAAACGGCAATCATTCACGAAATAATTAATATTTCTACACATCCGAAAGGAAAATCATATATTGGTTCAGCTTCAGAAAAAGAAGAAGAGGATATATATAAGGATATACTTTCTGATAATCCAAATATGCAAGCTCCAACTTCAAAGAATAAAGAGCGGCTAGATTCTGGATTTAAAGCATTCTCTGATAAGGACTTTTAAAATCAAGTAGAAAAGTTAGAAATAAAAAGGCCTACTTCTCACACAATGGTGAGAAGTAGGTCTTTTATTTTGTTTAAAAATTAGTAATTAGTAATTCAGCAATTTTCCCTCGCTTTTTAGGATCAGAATTAATTGCCCTGTTGGTAAAAACTTGATGAATATTTGCATTCTTGTATAACTCTCTAGTTTGCTGGGTGTCAGAATTACTAAGCATAACGTATGCTCCTTTCTTGGCGCAAGAAAAAAAGACGTCACGTAAACGTCTTTGCTCTGTCATTGTGAAGCCCTGGGCTGTATATGAAGTGAAATTTGCTGTTGCAGATTTAGGAATATACGGAGGATCAGAAATATATTAGATCATGGAAGCCTGCAGTTTGCACCGCTTTTTGAAAGTCACCACTCAAAATTTTTATTTGAGCTGTATTAAGATATTTGCTGATAGCTAGAATATTGTCTTTATTAGCAATTTTAGGATTTTTATAGCGCCCGTAGGGAGCGTTAAATTGTCCTTTAGAATTAACACGATATAGCCCATTAAAATCAGTCTTTAGCAGATATAAAATTCTGGCAGCACGTTCTACCCCCCCGATTGTGTAAGCGGGTTCAGCAATGCGATCTAAAGAACGAATTTTTAAGAAATATTCTTTCGAATTTTTTTCTTGATGTTGCTGCAATAAGGCTAAAAGTTGAGTTGGTTGCTCTTTAATTACTCGGTAAACATTAACAAGTTCTTGATTCATGTCGTTAATAGTTGCTATTTTAGGCTGCAAAGAAAAGAATAATGCGCCACCACCAATAAAGGGTTCATAGTATCGATTGTAATTAATAGGTACTATTTCTTTGAGTTCAGGTAGCAGTTTAGTTTTACCTCCGACCCATTTAGTGAAAGGTTTTAAGTTCATATTACTTCCTTCCTAATTCTGATAAAGTACGGCCAAATATTGCTTATAATGTTCGTCTAGTAAATCATTATCATTATCGATACGGCGTGTGGTTGAATATGTGGCCATAATATCATCTCCAGTTTTTTCTGAATGTGCTAAGCCTAATGCATGACCAAGTTCGTGTGCAGTGACGGTCATGAAAGCAGATTGATAGTTATCATTTGTAGTTGTCCAGCCCATCCATTTTCTGATTCTTCCCGAATAAATAGTAATGTGATCTTTTGAGTCTGCGTCAAGCCCTTTATGTGTTTTGCCAGTGAAGGAATTATAGCCAGTTATACCAACATCGCTCTGATCGGCACCATCTTCAACGGAAATCCCAATATTTGCAGCATTTTTATCATCAGTTGGTACTAGATTAACGATGTGTAGGTTGTTTATTTGTGTAATTACACGATTGACATATTGTAGATCGTCTTTGTCAACCTCATCAGTATTGTATGTAATGGTCAATTTTTGCCAACGGTGGCCTTCCAGGTGATACTGATCGATAATTGATTGATCAAAATTTTCAACAACAGGGGCATTATATGCTGGATTGACTTTTGCAATCTCAAAGCCATCATCAGTATGCAGCGGCACAATATTAACTACCATCGTGACTACTTTGGTTGCAGTTTGGCCATTAGGATCTGTAATTGTAACCTGAACATCATAATTGGTTTTACCCAACTTAGAAGTATCAGGTGTTTTTACAAAATTAGCTTTTACTCGGTATCCTTTGGCTACTGGAAAACTGTAGTTAAGTAGTTGAGTAATAACTGCCGGATTAGTACCAAGTTTGAAGTCAGGCAGCGGCATAATAGTCATGTGACTAAAAAGATCGTCAGCAGAAGGTGCAGTAACGGTAACCGTAAAAGTTACAGTACGATCAGCTTGTTTATCAACATGAAGAATTGCTTTAGCCTGGATCTTACCTACTTTAGTTGTATCGATTTTAGTCAGTAAAGTAATTGTAACGTCTTTATTCTCACTATTTATAAGATTGTCTTGTAGAGCTTGCTGCACGCTATCACTAGTTGCTTCATACGGTACAGAAAAATCTTTAATTGCTAAAGAAGTAGTAGGTGTATTAGTTGAAGGTTTTGTAGTATCTGGCTTAGTAGTCGTATTATTTGCTGGCGGTGTTACGGTGTCAGCTACGCTTGCTGTAGTGCCTGTTGTAGGTGACGGTGAAGTTGCGGTAACTGGATTGATTGTGTGAAAATGTGGAGCTGTATTCGTACTTGGAGAACTTGAATTAGTTGTCTTTAATGTAAGTTTCTTAGCATTAATTGCCTTAATATAGCGGTTTTGGCTTATACGATAAAACTTTTTACCGTGAATAGTTTTAGTGCCATATACAGTATAAGTTTGCCCTTTCTTTAAAAGTTTCTTACCCTTGCGTTTACCATTTTTAGTAAACACTTTGGCGTTCTTTTTAAGCTTAATTTTAAACGTTTTTGCCTTTTTGCTTGTTGCTTTTTTAGCAGCTTGCACTGTTTGTGGTGCAAAAGTATTGTAAGTGGTGTTGCCAATGGCACCAATGCTTAACAATGCTGCAGCGGATAAACTGATTATTTTATTGATTTTCATGATTACATGAACCTTTCCAATATAAAAAAAGCAGCTATAAAGATATAGCTGCATAACGTTTTGACTAAACAAAAAAGAAGCAATTATGCTTCTTTTTATTTCTTCTTAAATTCTGGTTTAAAACCAAATATTTTGTGACCCTTAAAGGTGTAAGTCTGTAATTTACCAGTAACTGGATAGCTGCCTTTCTTGCTGGTAATGATAAATGAAATAGAATCACCATTAAGTAATAGTGCCAGTTCTTGAGTGGTGAAGGAATGATCACCAAAACTATTTTTAAAACGCACCTCCTTTCCAGTAGGAATAAAGATACCGACAAAATGGGAATCATCAGCAATTAGTTCTTTAGGAGCAAGGCTGAATCCCCAGTACTTGATTTTTTTGATCACTTTTCGGCCTTGCTTTTCTTCATAGACTTGTTCTTCTAATTTTCCTTTGGCTTCAAAGGGCTTACCGTTTTTATCCATTGCTTGAAATGCAATATTTTGTCCAGCTAGTAATTGCTGCAGCTCCAGGTTGGTAAAAGTATGGTTATCCCAAATTTTCTTAAACCGAATAGTAATATTCTGTGGTTGGTATAGTCCCACTGCATGAGTTTCGTCTGCCAGCAGCTCTCTTGTTTCTTGCTTAAAGCCGACAAACTTTTTACCTTTGTAACTTTGCTGTTCTAGCTTGCCAGTAATAATAGAAGAACCTGTATTGATTGTGATTTTTTTATTTGCAAAAAGTTGCTGCAGCTCTTGATCAGTAAAAGTATAATTTCTCCATTCACGATTAATTTTTACTTCTTTTCCTTGCCAGGTACCTTTAACTTTTTCTTTCTGGGTAAAGTTATTTTTAGCGTCCCATTCTTGTTTTAGTTTGGCCAATTGAGGATTTTTGCTAAGGTTAGCTGCATTTTTTTGTTCTGCCGGCAAATCATAATTGACAATTTGATTAATTAAAAATGGTACGTTGCGATAATCGAACGTACCTTGTTTTACTTGCTTCATTTTTTCTTGCAGCTGTTCAGTGACTTTTGGTGAAGCGATATACGTTCCAAAGCATAAAATTGCTTGAATTAATCCCGGATAGGTCAAAGAATATTTTTCTTTAGTATTTTTAACTAAAGCATTATTACCGGTAGTAATGCTTGCTAAAGTTGATTCTTGAGTGGCACCGGTTCCGATCTCGTTCTTCTTTAAAAAGCTGATAATAAAGCTGTGAGTTGGCGGCTGTGGTTTAGGATTGTGGCCTTGATGAACAGTTGGAAATGCCGAAGTTCCAAATTCCATGATCTTCTTGTCAGGATCAGGAGTATCATCAGTTAATTCTGCTTCATCAAAAATTAGTTTGTAATTTTTAGCTTTTGGTACGTTAATTGTGCAAGTAAAAGCAGGATAGAGGTCAAGATGAGCTTTTTGCTGTTCGTAAAGGTAATCTTCCCCTAAGGTTGCTAAAAAGCTTTTGGCGGCTGTTAGATAAATTTCACGACCACATTTACCAAATTGCTGTTCGATCTCGTCAAGACTAGTTGGAACATTAATTCCAGGACGGTTAGCACCGTGAGTGGCAGCTTTTACTAAAAATTTTTTCCTAATTGTGCGGTGAGTTAATAAAGTAGGATTTAAACCAATTACTTGAGCAATTTGATCTACAAGGGGTAATAGTTGATCAAATTGAGCTTGAGTTATTTTAGTATCTTCGGTTCTAGGATAAGAAAGAATGCTTGCTTCATACATTTTTTGATAAGTGGCCAAAAATGTTTTTGAAGAATAGCCTTTTTTCCCTACTAAAATAGATAAGTGACTAAGGTCTAATAATGCTGGTGGTTGTTGCCTTTTTTCTACTTTAGAATCAATCACAACACCAGAAGATTGGTAATTACTCATTTCAAAGGCGGCATCATTTTCTGTTGGGAACCGGTGCTGTTCTGCTTCCTCATCAGTTCGTTTAAAGACATTTTGATTACTGTCACGGAAGCGAACTTCATAAAAAGGCTTTTTGACGTATTCTAGCCGGCTTTTGGCTTGCCGGTATATCTTATCTATGATAGTAGATTTAAGCCGTCCTAGCCGCAAAGAGCGAGGATTAAAGCCGGCTTGTCGAGCTATTATTAATGCAATACGAGATAGTTGCATTGAAGCATAATCAAATCGTTCTCTACCGGTTGCTTCTAAAAACTCACCTTGCTTGTATTGATCAGTAACATCAACTTTATTAAGTAAAGCAGACTTGATGTTTTTGGGTGTTTCGTCTGCGAATCTAATGCGATACACTGTTTTTTGCCAGCCAATGGCATTGACAATTTCCCACCCGAGTAAGTCACCTTCTCCAGATGGATCATCATCTGTGGCAATTACAATAGCGTCGTGACCAGCTGCAGCATTACTAATAGTATCCAAAGCTTGCTTACTACCAGGACTTACCTCTTTTTGCCAAGAAAAATCTAGTAGGTTCCAAGGATAGTAGCTTAAATCAGTCCAATCACTGTATTTATCAACTTTATCTGCACTAACCATTTCTTGTGGTTCTTTAAACTGCAAAAGATGGCCGTGAGCATGAACAATGTCGTAACTGTCATTATCAAAAAAGCCGCTAATTCCGCCAAGCGCTGCAGCAAAATTTTTAGCGGCACTAGCTTTTTCATTTAGAATTAAAAGCTTCAAATATATCATCTTCCTTTCAAGAAAAAAGCTAACAAGAAAATTCTTGTTAGCTTTTGTTTATATATCTTTTTTCATAATAATTATTGGGATAACAGTGTGCAGAAGTAGAGTAGCGAGTTTCTTATCCTTTCTATGGCCAAAATCAATAACCAAACATAAATACGACTGTATACTTCGTAAATTTTTTAAAGATAGTTTTTTGAACTCTTTTGTAATGATGGTGATTTTAGTAGTTAAATCACCATCATTAATTTTATCTATTTGCTGCTTGTCAAAGGTTCCATTATCAATGTAATAGTCAAAAATACTAGAAACGTGGGGATTAGAAAATATGAAATTGTGCAATTTGTTCTCCTATTCTAATTCGGGGCCATTTTGTTCAAGCCCTTTTTGCCGCTGTTTTTGTGTTTCAAATTGTGCCGCTAATTCGGCTTGCGAAAGTTTTTCTTTGCTTTCCTTTTCTAAACTTTTCCAGTCTATTCCGCTGCGGTTAAATGACTCTTTTGCTTCTTGGGTATATTTTTCATTTAACTGCAGGGTCTTAATTCTGCTGTCTAATTCTTCTTCAACATAATTAGCGATTAATTCTCTAAATGGTTGTGGATCATTTTCCGGTGCCTCTGCTGTGGCTAAGGCTGTCATATAGTTATCTCTGGCTTTTTTTGAAGGATTAACATTAATTACCGGATACCCATTTTCAGTTAATACCAAATTCATTAACAATCTTGCAGTTCGTCCATTGCCATCTCTAAATGGGTGAATTGTTACAAACTTCTGGTGTAAATCAGTTGCATATTGGACAGGGTGAAGCTTAGTTCTCGCTTGATCACTCCAATTTTGTAATTTTTCCATTTCATCTGGAATATCGAATGGTGAAGCATAGGGGCGTTTATCGGTACCATAAGGATAAACGTCGATGGTACGATAGTTTCCTGCTTCTGATTTTGGTTCAATTGTTTCTAAGGTAGATATACGATTAAGATTTCTAATATCGTCTAATCTTATTGGCTGCTTTTTGGTAGCCAAATCTTTCATATAAGTGTACGCCTGACTTAAATTGATGATTTCTAGCGTTTCTTTAATGGTTTTTCCGTGAATTGTAGCACCGATACCACTATCAATGATAGCAGCAGTTTCATTTTTAGATAAAGTGTTACCTTCAATTGCAGCTGATGACCACACATGTTCAATCCGAATATTTTTTTCTAGCCGCTTAATTTCTAACGGTGAAAGTGGCCGATATGTGTCCATTTTTTCTTTTAACTTTGTAATTTGTTTAAGTTGATCTTGGTAATTCATAAATGCACCTCTATTCTAATTCAGGGCCATCTTGTTCAAGTTCTTTTTGCTGCTGCTTTTGTGCTTCATATTGTGCCGCTAATTCGGCTTGAGTATTCTCTTTGCGGCTGTCTTTGAGCAGTTGTTTAAATTCAGCGTTGTTTACTTGCTGTTCTTGGTGAGAAATTTTAGTTACTTTATTTTGAGAACGAGCAAGTATATTAGGCTCAATACCTGAAATCCCAGTTTGATAAGTCCAATCTTTTAAATCTGACATATCATTTGAAAAGTAGTAATCAGCTATTTTTTGGTTCCAAGTAGGCCATTGATCTAAAGGTATATTGATTAAGCCAGCACCATTTTCGATCATAATTTTGTTAGCGGCAATAGTGGCCGTTCGCTTGTTGCCATCATAAAACATTTGTTGCCGCATGTTGTGGTACATTACGGTCATTGCCTTATCAGTGGCAGAACGATCACTATTTAAAATAGAGTTTAAAAAGCTCTTTTCTTTCTGTTCATTGATCATTGGTGGCGTAAATTCACCACGATAGGTTTCTACACCACCTGAACCGTTGCGTAAATAACCTGGAAAAGCAGCGGTATCACGTGCGACAATCTTATTTATTTCTTTTTCAAAATCTAAGCCAAACGGTTGATCATAATTGATAGCTAGTTGCCAGCCACGCTTTAATTGTACGATAACGTTAATATCATCAACTGATACACCATTAACGCCCATACCATCAATAATAGTTTGTGTTTGTGGCAGAGTGGTAGTTAAGCCTTCAAAACGTGAATTAGTGAAAACTAGCTTGGTTAAATTCGTTTTAGCAAAACGACGATTTTCTTCTGGAGTAAGTTGAAATTTGTCTTTGTATTCCATTTTTAATTACCTTCTGACTAATTATTATAACTTAGTCTTTTCAAGACCCAGTGCCATCTTAAAGTGCTTAATCGTGCAGTAATAGTTACCAGTAATATCTTCGTACACAACATTGCCTGTTTTAAATTGTTTACCACACCATTCACAAATTTGTTCGTCATGAGATTGGGTATGGTGATTAGCACGCTCTTGTTTTTCCTCGTTAGTCATTGTCATACTTTTAAACTTCTATTCTAATTCAAGTCCTTTTTGTTGCTGCTTTTGGGCTTCATACTGTGCAGCAAGTTCGGCTTGTGATAAAGTTTCAGTTTGTCTTTCTTTATGTTGCTTAACTAAAGTTTTAAAAGCTACTTCCCTAGTTGGAGAGTTTTGAACCTTGAGTAAGCGTGAAATATGCTTAACATCAGCTTCATTTTGAGCCTGGATCATTTCATCATTTTGTCGAGGGTAATCTAAGACCTGTTCATGGTTAGCGGCGTATGCTTGTAAAAAGGTTTTGGTACTACGACCATTGCCCTCTCTAAACGGGTGCATGAAGTTAATCTCATCAAGCAATTTAGCATAATCTTCGACCTGCAAAGGTTCTTTGGTAGGCTGCTGCTTCATAATTGAATTAATATTTTGCTCTGCAAATTCAAATCTTGAATGATCAAAAAATTCATAACCATTTTTTTGGAAATTACCGGGACGATATTCTCCTGCCCAATCATACAAAGAATTAAACATGAACTTATGAATTTTAGCTAAGTAACTAATGTCTTTAATTTTAGGTTGCTTTTGTAAAATTAGTAAAGCCCTTTCGTTGGATTCACGATATTCTATTTCTTCCAATAACTTTGGATCATGAATATGAAATTTGTTTTTAAGCACACCATTGCTATATAGCGTATCTTTTATCCAATCACTCATTGTTAGCTCCAAAAATTTCTTCGTATTCTTTTTCTAATTCAGGATCAGGATTGTAAGCTTTATTTACTAGGTATTGAATATCTTTAGGTTGAGGGTTCCAGCCTTCTAGATGACTAGCTTCTACAACTGATCTGATCTGGTAATAGGTTAATTTGTCAGGAATGTAAACACCCTGAATTTTTTGTTCATCGTCACTAATTTTTAATTGATAAGTTTTAGGCTGTAATTTGACTAATAAATGACTAGGTAATTCATCTAATCCCAATGCAAAAGCATTTAAAATTCGGATAGTCCAGGCTTCAATTGGCTTTTTTGCAGCATTAGCAAGAGTAGTTACAGGAACACTACTTTTTCTAGCGACTTCGTTTAGTGAAATATTTTTATTTTCTAAAAGCTTATAAATAACTGTGGTCATGCGGTTACCTCCATAAATAATCACTTTTTCCATTGCTTATATTATACCACATTTGAAACAAAATATAACATTTTTGGTATAAATTAACCAAGTTCAAGACCACGTTGTTGCACTTGTTGCTGTTGAGCAAATTGTGCTGCCAGCATATTTTGATTAACAGTTTGTTGTGTAGTAGTAGATTGCCTTACTTTACGTTGAGGCGTTTGCTTCATAGTCATAGAAGTAGTTAGGCTTTTATCTCTACCATCTATAGAGCTAATCATTTTGTCAGCTGCTTTAGTGACATTATTTAAAATTGCAGCTTGCGACTTTTCGTCTAGCGTGTTTAGCTTCTTGCCGTGATCTGTCCAACTTGCGATGTAGTCTACTGTGTAATCATGATTATCAATACCATAGCTTTTAGCAACTAGGTAGGAGGTTAACTGCGCTTGTAGTTCCTTAATTGGGCGTGAAGCCTGTGATTTTTCATCGTGAAGTTGAGCATGGCCAAGTTCATGCATTAAGGTAGTAACTTTTTCAGTTGGCGTATCAGAAGGATTTAAATAAATTATTTTTTGTTTTGGTAAAGTTACGCCCTTGGATATACCAAAGTTCCGACTATACTCTGCATCAGGTAAATTTCTAATAACTTTAAAGCCAATATTATTGGCAAATTTGTCTAAATTGTCATTAAGTTTTTGTTGATCAGTTGCTTTACTAATATCAAAATCTAGGTGTCGGTTAGGGTACATTTCAGGGTATTTCTCTTTTGGCATAGTAGTTTGAGTAACATCAAAAACGTTACCATGTACAAAGCCTAAGGAAGTATGAGTTGAAATGCTGCCGGCCTTAATTTTAGCCTTTTCTTCTTTAGTAGCGTATTTAAGTGGTATTTCCTTACCATTCCGGCTAAATTTCTTGAGTTGAACGGGTACTAAAATTTTTATACCTTTTTCACCACGTTTAACTGAATAACCCATTTCTTGATACTTTTTATAGCTGGCCACGGCTAGTGCACCTTCACGTTGATGTGCAATTAGTAGTCGATTACGAATGGAGTAATCATGAAAATTACTTAAAAAATCAGCTAGTTGTAATGTTTTTTCTGGATCAACAAGATAAGATTGTACGTCCTGCATTAAATCTGTAATTGAAGTTTTGGTGACATCAGAAGAAATAGGGAAATTTTTTTCTAACTTGTGCTTATTTTCTAAATTAACTTGTTTTTCGTTGACCATATCTTTTAACTGCTGGGTACTTTCTGGTGTTACTAAAATTTTTTGATAATGTTGGGGTAATTGGTTAAATGTTTGGTGTCGCTTAATATCTTCAATAGAAAATTCAAGTGTTGCAGAAGATTTAGCCCCAGCTAACAATCTTTTGACTGTGTTATTACTAACTGGGCCAGGTGCACGATCACTAAAATCAAATGATTTTGCGTGGGTCATATATCTACCATCTTCATTTATCAAGTAAAACTTTTTTTCTTTGCTAGCTTCATCGGTTACTCGCCCGGTTTCATCTTCATACGGTACTTTAGTAGTTGCACTAGTGCTTTTGGTTACTACTTTTTCTTGCTGTTTTTCTTTTAAATCGGTAATACCTTTAAGTTCATCATTCCAGTCTTTACCCCATTTTTTATTCGGCTGTGCTGAAAGCAACTTGACGTTATCTCCTTGATTATTGGTAAAGCGGTATTGCTGCATTGTTTTAATAAAATTGTCGCCAGCTTCATCATTATCAACACCAAAGGCAATAGACTTAATTCCAGAATTTTCTTTTGCTAGTTGTGAATCGGTCAAGGTCATATAGGTAGACGCTACTCGTTCTTTTAAACCATTCATGGAAACAAACCGGGTATTTTTAAGTTTGCCTGGAGCAAGTTGATAAAAGGACATAGCGTCAATTGGGCTTTCAAAAAAGCGTAAATTTTCAGGTTTACCAATATCAAAAAACCACGCAGCGTTGTGCGTGGAATTTTTATCTATTTCTTTAAATGTGCCCCGTTTTGGATACTTGTCAAAGTCAATGTGCGTTCCTTGCTTGGTAGCACCAATAATTTCACCGGTTAATGGATTAATTTCTTTAAAAATAGCATTATCCATTTTATCTTGATCTAGGTAACCGTGATCATGCAGCCAATCAACGAATTGCGGAGCAATTTTTCTTTCATCACTTAAATAGTTTTTTGCTTGGTTAATATTATCAACAATATTTTCTTGAGGGTAAACATAGGGAACAGTAGGCTCTGCTGTTTGTTCTGATTCATCAAATTCAATCAGGCTATTTTCAGAAGCAATTTTATGCAATTTTGCATACAGTTCTTTTTTGCTTAGTTGATCGTCAGCAAGATAGTACTTTTTCAAGAACATCAACCCACCTGTACCGCCAACTTGACGAGAGTTCCAATAAAATGAGTTTTTATTTGGTGTGATAACCAAGCTGTCATGTTCCTTACCACGGTACGTACGTCCATCTTGTGTAAGTTCAATTCCTAACTGATTACACAAATCTACAATATTTGTGTGATATAGCTGATTTAACCAGCCATTAAATTCTTTTTTTGCCATTTTTAAACCTTTCTAAACACAAAAAGGCACCTAGCTTTATAAAAACTAGGTGCCTACATCTAATGGATAAAATATTTGATTTTTTAAAAATCACCTCCTAAATAGTGAAATAAAAAGAGGTACTTAATAGTACCTCATAAGCTTAATTATTCTAAAAATTTCCATTCATAACGTTCTAAAAAATATGGTTTATAGGCTTTATTACCCAACCAAGCAGCTTCTACAAATTTCAAGAAGTCTGTAGAATCAATTCCATTATAGTAATTTCGATCATAAAGCATTGCTTTATCACTCATATCAGTAGGACTTTCCCTATATTGGTAAGGGTACTTATCTTTTGCAGCTTCTCTAAATTTATTTTCTGAAATGTAATTATTTTTAACTAATTTAAAAACAAGGCAATCTTGATTAATTGCACTCAAGCGTACAACTTGTTCTTTATGACCTGGTTCTGCAAATGCAATTCTAATCATTATTTGTATGCTCCTCAAACTCTTTCTTCGATACAAAACTTAATTCTAGTTCTGCTTCAAGACTATTATCTTCAAAGCTAGCTTCATCGAAAAGATCTAGAAAATCTTCAGTGGATAATTGCTTCAAAATGTATAAAAAGACATTCTTCAAAATGTTACGAGCAGAAGCGGCATGATCTTGAAGGTGTTCAATAAGAATATCGCCTACACGATTTTTAGGATCCTTGTTATTGCTTTCTTCTTCTTCGTCAGCAAAAATAGTTAAGCTAAGTGCATGACTTCGTAACATACGGTACAGGTAATCTAAATCGTTTTCGGGTATAACATTTTCAAGGCCGCTTATTAAGTCCCAATCGTTTGGTATTGCCTTAGCAAATTCTGAATTTTGATTTTTTTCTTCATAAATTCGCATGAAAAGCACATCTACACCTGCGCCGGTGAAATAATGGTCGTTGCCTTTGACATGTGCTTTCAAAAACAAATTTTCTTTATTGTCTGACATTTGAAATCTCCTTTACTTTCAATTCTTTAACTACTTATATTATAGCGCATACGCTATAAATTGCAAGCCTTTTCTTTAATTAAGTCAGATAGTTCTTTCAATTCATCTTTATCGGCAAACCGTTTAATAAACATTTTGGCTGTACGCTTATAACTATCACGAGTTGTTTTCTTTTTGTTTTTTTCACGATATTTTTTAGTCGCTTTTTTCTGTGTTTCTGTTTGTGCCATTAAAAAATTCACTACCTTTCCAATTCACGTGTATTATAGCGCATACGCTATTAAAGGAGCAAGTGATTTTTGCAAAAATATAAAAATAATTTACAATTAAAAAGAAATCTTTTATGATTTTAATTCTTTAACTGGCTCCTGTTTCGGGAGCTTTTTGTTTGCTAAATAAATTATGTCATACAATACCGACTAGGTTGTTAGCAATGTGAACCAAAATTGACCATTTTAAATCTCTAGTTTTTAAGTAAACGAATGCAAGTATACTACCCATTAACCAATATCCAATGATAAACGGAGAAAACTCTGGATCATGAAAAATAGCAAACACTAGGCCATTGATGATTACACCTAGAATCATGTTTTGCTTTGTATTTTTAGTAAAGCAAAGATTAAAAAAGATTCCACGAAAGATAGTTTCTTCAATGATAGGTGCAATTAAGCCGATAAAAACTTTAAATTGTATACCTTCTTGGTTCATTAATTGATTGAGTGCTGTTTGATTTTGAGAGGTTGCGCCACTACCCAGTATATAGCCAATAAGTATTTGAATTAATAGAATAATTACAAATGCCAGTATAGCCCAACTAGCTTTTCTAACTGTAGTTTTATCACATTTAGAGAATTTAAATGTAAAATCCCAAGAATTTTGCTGTCTTAAACCTTGACGGTATATTAATAGTATTAAGACAACAATTATTAAAGTGATGATGTAGCCAATAATTACACTTTTACGTTTATTAGGAACAACAAACATACTTTCCAGCAAAAAGTAGAAAAATAAAGCAATAAATCCTGTAAACCAGGCTGTAATTTTAGGTAGAATTTTTTTCATTAAATTTCCTTTCTATTTTAAAGTAATTACTTGTAATTACTTTTACAAAATGAGATAATATTATTGAGGTGACCAAGATGAAAACAGTAAAAACTAGAAAACAAGGTAATGCGGTAATGCTTTCAATTCCTAAGAGTTTTGGTGTTAAAGAGGGCGTAACCACCATTCCCCGATTAACTAACAACGGCATATTTTTTGAATTTGTTGATGAAGATGAATTTTTTGACTTTGACGCTGATATTCTAAAAGATCTACTTGAGCAAAATTATGCTGGTAAAGAACTGTATAATAGATTTTTAAAAATGAAAAAAGCCATTCCCCAAGCATTTAATAAATTAGCCGAAGAAGGTGCTAAAGAACCTGCTATGACTAAAGAGGAGCTTGAAAAAGAAATTGGCTTATAGAATAAAGTTAAGTGCTAGAACTGTTAAAGTGCTTAAAAAAATCAAAGATAGACAATTAAAGCAAAAAATTGTTGATAAAATTTACGATGAAATTGCTGTTGACCCATACATTGGAAGTGCCAAAAAGGGTGATTTAGCTGGTATTTACGCCATTGGTTTTAACCATGCTAAGGCAAGCTACCGAATCGCCTATAAAATTGAGCAAGACGAAGTAGTAGTAATAATATTGCTAGTTGGAACACATGAAAACTTTTATCAGAAATTGAAGAAATTAATTTAGGGAGCGGTAGCTCTCTTTTTTATTTTAATAATTAATAAAATTGTGCAAGCACACTACTAATTTGTTGCATTTTTAAAGCTGGTAATTTTCCTTTTACCTTACTAGTAGTACGTTTAGTTGGATCAACCGTTCTTGCCTGCTGCAAAAGTGCTGTACCGTGGATCTTTTCTTGATCAATTGGAACAAAAAATGGTGATTTTTTATATTTTTCCTCGGTAGAATATTTTTTGGCCATACTGATAGGTACGGTCATAACCGTATTAAAAATACGATTGTAATCATCGTTGCTGACGACTAAGCATGGTCGTCTTTTTTTAGTTTCAGTTCCCTTGGCCGGCTCTAAATCCAGCCAAACAATATCTCCTTGATGTAGTTTCATTTTTAAATTTTTAATCCTCGCTTTCTAATTCGGATCCCCAGTCGATTTTTGTCGTGTCTATGCTGCCATATTTGGCTTGCTGTTCATCAATTCCTTGCCAAAAGCTTCTTTTAGCAGCTGTAATCGTAATTTTGCCATCAGAACTAATATTCCACTCGATATTGTCGTTAGCTTTTACGGCTAGAATTTCTCTAATTGCTTGAGGAAGCGTGACCTGATTTTTACTAGTTATTTTTGATATTACTTTTTGATCAAAAACAGATAATTGTTGCATAGTAACTCCTTTCTTTTAAGGCGGTAAGGCAATTGTAAGGCGAAAATTTTCACTATTTTTAACGTTGCTGTATTTCAAGATCGATGGCATGTTGTACTTGCTCATAGGTGGTCAGTGCTTGTTGCTTTTCAAACGAAGCAAAATTTTTTTGATTCGTATTCTGCAGTTGCTTATAAACTTTAGCGCTCTTATTCTTGCTAAAAGTTGGTTGAACGGTCTTTTTAAGTGCAAAATCAAGTTCTTTTTTTCGCTTCTGCTGCTTAACCTTTTTAGTAAATTCTTGTTGTCTTTGCTTACGAAGCTCACTGTAATTTTGTCTAGCGTGATTGCTTTGCTCTGTGACTGTTCGTAATTCTTTTAATAATGAATTACCAGCACGATATTTTAAATCTTCCCATTTTTTGGCTGCAGTATTCTTCTTGTTATCTTTGGATTGTCCATACATTTCTGTGTAGTAAGTTTGATATTTTGAAAAAAGATTATTCCATTTCTGATAAGAAGGATTATCTTTCATGGTTAAATCTACTAAATTATTTAGTTGCTTACGTTGGTTAGAATTTAAATCTGCCCAGCGCCATTTAGCTGTATTTTCGGGTAAAGTTTTAACAAATTTATTTAGTTCTTTTTGAAAACTAGGCTCTTTCTGTAGTGATTGATCGAATGCAGCAGCCATACCTTTGGTAATTTTATTTCTTTGTAAATTCATCTCTTTTAGCATTGAAGAAGTATCAAACATAGTGCCAGTAAAGTTACTTTTCATGTGATGAATTGTAGTTGCCTTACGCCACCCTGTTGGAGCCGTGTGCTCAACACCGTGCTTGTCTGTAAAATGCTTTTCAGGACGTGAATTTATACCTTCAACTAAAGCAAAATGGATATGAATGTTGTCAGTATTGCGATGAATTGAAGCTGTCCAAAATGGTAAATTCAAATTTTCTTCTTTAATTAAATTTGACATCATCGCAGCACTTGCTTTACGAATGCCGGCTTCATCTAAGTAACCAGTTGTTGGATCAAATACGCCCATCTTTCTTAAATAATTATTGTCAAAACTAATTACGTCTTGCCATAGAACAGAATTGTTAGCTTGAGCTGAACGCATTTTTTGACGAATGGATCCTAAATCTTTTAAGCGAATAGTATTCTGATCTGATGAAAAATAGCCCTGCAATACTTTGTTTTTGCCTTCAATATTTGGAGCGTCATATTTAGCAGCTCCTTTAGTTACACGAGCAAGTTCAGCTTCTTCTTTTTGTGATAATCCCTCACTCTTTTTCTTGCTAGCCAGAGCTTGTTTACGCATCATATAGCCAATATATTTGCCATAGTCTTGACCGTCTAATTCAAAAAAGTTGGGTTTATCTAATTCGGTTTTGTTGTCTTTTTCTAAAATAGAATCGCCCTTTAATTTGGGTGAGTAGTTGCTAACTCTTTGCAGCAATGGTTCATTTTCAGTTCCAAGTTCTGCTTTACGCTGCAATAATTTAGTTTCTTCTTCTGGGGTTAAATAAGCTAAATTTTCGATTGCTTTTTTTCGTCCCATATAATCAACAGCATAATTTCCATAATCAGTTTTAGTTTTACTTCTAGCAACAGAATACGTAAATTTGCTGGTCAAAATAATATGAGGTATTTTTGTTTTACTCATTTTTATTTCTGATTTCGAGATTCAAAAAAATCAATTAAAGTGTGAATAGTCAATCCCATATTGTCGTAACCTAATTCGTTATATGTGAGCCGTGCAATTCGTTCCCAATCAGCTTCATCTATAAAAAGTGTTTTAGTCATGTTTGCTATTTTTCCTTTCTTGAGCATTTTTAATATCCTTATCAACCAGTTTCATTGCAGTAGTTTTTATTTCCGGAGTTACACCGTGACGAACAAATTGCAAATCATTAATGTAAAACAATTCACCCACCATGTGATTACCCATCGAAACATCTTTACTAATGCTACTCAACTGAATGCGAAGTTGTTGCAAAAGTTCTAATGCTTTACTTTCTTCTTGATTAGCTTTTAACTTTTGAATTATTAAATGGATTACGTCAGTAAAACTATTTACTGACGGAGTTTTCTTTATTAAATTTTGTAAAAACTCCCAATCATCTTTATTAATTAAAATATGTTTCTGTAATAAGTTTGGATCATTCATTTTACTAATTCTTTCTATTTTATTTTTGCCTTAGTCCAGGTAAGTTGTCGATAAAATTTAGTGCTTCCGTAGTTTCGCCATCAGCAAGACAATAAATTACACGCTTTAAAAGTTCAATTTTTATTTCATCATTTCGATTCAATGCTTCAAGTGCTAAATCGAATTTAGTGCGTTCGTAGTTTTCTAATTCGTGATCAGCATTGTCTGCTAAAATCATTTTTATGTAATCATTTCTACTCAACTTTGTATGATTAACTCGATTTAATTCGGCAACTTTTTGATCCAACTTATTAAGAGTTTTGTCTGGAACTTTTCTGATAAAAATATCTGGCATTTTGCTTTTACCTTTCTAAAAATGCGGTTTTCACAAACTAATAGTAAAGAGCATAAGGGAAACTGCTATCACTTACCTTTGGTAAGTTGATAGTTTGGCGGTGCCAAACGATTTCTAACAAATAGAGGGTGCTATCACTTTTCTTCAAAAAATACACGTACGTGTATGCTGAAAAAGATTGATATAACAATATTTCTATTTTGAAGTTTGTGAAAATACATGCACGTGTATGTTTTGATACACGTACGTGTAGCCCT
This sequence comes from Lactobacillus sp. ESL0700, assembly GCF_029392095.1. Lineage (NCBI taxonomy): Bacteria > Bacillati > Bacillota > Bacilli > Lactobacillales > Lactobacillaceae > Lactobacillus > Lactobacillus sp. ESL0700. The sequence goes on along the minus strand of NZ_CP113931.1, from coordinate 9,880 downwards.
AAAAACGCTGATATTAAAGTATTTTGACACGTACGTGTATTTTAAACTTTTGCCGTTTTTACTAAAATTTAGCAATGAAAAAGGCGTTAATTTTTTAAAATTCAACGTCTAATAATTTATATTTGCAATCAAAAATATTAGTTTGTTTGTTCCAAAATATTTACTCTGTCAATCCGTTTTTGATATTCAGCAATCGAAATTTGGTCATGCTTAATGTCGTTATTTTGAACGGAAATATCATTTTCAGTTTCATTAATTTGGTCTTGTAGGTCGCTCTTATCTTCCTTCATTGCCGAAGCAAGTTTCATATTAAGCTTATCTAACATCTTGTTATCATCACTGATAATTCTATGCTTTTTCTTAATATCATTATTCAAATTTTTAAGCTGTTGCGAATATTTTTGTAGCGCAAATTCTTTATATTTCTGCTCATAATATTGTTTATTGTGGGCAGTTAAATTGCTAATCTGTGATACTTGATGTTCTTCTATATAGGCATTAACAATTTTATTTTCGCAATCGGTATTTAGATCCGCATCTATTTTTTCAGGCCAAATATCATATTCAAGCAGACCGAAACCAGGAGTTACATTCTGTGTTTCAATTACGATAAAATGGTCATTTACACGAATAACTTTAGTTGGATATGTTGCTGGTTTTTTGTTTTGAATTTTGTATCCAATATCATATTTCAGATTAGCTAAGTTTTTATCATCACTTGTACTGTCAATTTGATTTTGGTTGCCTATAAAAAATTCACTTACCATTAAGTGAGTATTAGGATTATATTGGCTTTTGATTTTTTTAAGTGTCGCACTTTCTGTTACCTCACTTTCTGTAATTGTTGGGGCTGCATAGCGATTATTATTTGTAATAAAAATAGGAATGGTAAAGCCAAGAAAAATAATTCCTAAGAAAATATATACTTTTCTAATATATTTTCTTCGGTGGCCATACGGTTCTTCGGGTTTATCATTCTTTTTCGGTGGTTCAAGACCAAAAATTTCGTAAATATGATTAATAACTTCTTCCATTAATGTTGTTCACCTACTTTATTATTCTTAATAAAAGTCTTGATATTCTTAATATTTGAGCCAGAATATCGATTGATTTCTGTGCCGGAATTATCAATTAATATTAAAGTTGGGACTGTTTTGATGTGAAATTCTACGATAGATTTTTCATGATTTAGTGCATTTTTAGTATTGATAAACTGAATTGGTGAACCCAAATCGTGCATGATACTAATCAGTGGAAATACTTTTTTGCAGTCGGCACAATCATCACGATAGAAAAATAGAATAGAATTTTTTCGTTTAATTCGAACTGCTGAACGATTAGTTCTAGTTTGATTAATGTGAGAATTTTCTATAGAGATACCAATGAATAGCATAAAAAAAAGACTAACAAGAATTGCTAATCTTTTACCGATCTTTTTAAATAAATTATGTTTTAAGCGTTTTTTACGATCACGCTTTTCTGCTTCTCTTTGTTGCCTTAGTCTTGGATTCATTTAACTAACCTATCCGTTATCATGTGTAAAATTGAAGCCTAGCAAAGTAAACTTCGTGAACTTTTGATTGTTACTATCATATTCAAAAAGATACCAATCATCCTGATTGTGCTTACCTTTAATATTAATTGAAGATTGAGTTGAGTTTTCATCAATGATACCTGAATAGATACCTGATTTAGTTGTTGGACTAGCACTAACAGTAGTTTCAATATGCGTTGAAACTTCGTTAAATTGCTTAATTTCTCTCACTGATTTAGTATCTAAACCTGTGTCTGAAATTGCGCTAGTAGTTGCATAACGAGGTAGATTTTTATTTCTAGTATCTAGTTCAGTTTGTGTTTGATCGTGATTAACGTTATAGAGTAATTTGAAAAAAGCATTAGCATTGTTTTGTAGTAATTTGATGTTTTTTTCGTCATTGTAATTTGCTTTAGCTGCTGGATCATTAGTAATTTTTATAGCAGCTTGACGATCAGAAATATTTTTCAATTGACGTTTTTTAGCTTGTAAAACTATCTTAGCTTGTGCAGTTTGACTATCAATTTGATCCTGCTGCAGTTTAAAATAACCAGTAGTTCCTAATCCTATTGCAGCTATTATAAGGGCAATACTTATTTGTACTTTAAGCTTCATCTTCGCACCTCTTTTTAATCATCTGTATCATAATATCCTTTTAATTGGCCGTTTTGTAAACTAATAATTTTGGCCGAATTAGCTGCTTGCTTAGTTAAGTCATAGTCAAAATTAATTATCTTAATTACTCCATATTTTAAATAATTTGGTTTATACCGAACTATGGCCGTAACTTGAGCATGTTGTAAGTCGCTAGTATCATTAAATGCAACGTTAGCCGTGGCTTTACCTGCTAAAACAAATTTAAATTTTTCATCATCTTTTTTATCATAAACTTCGTCTGGATTACCGTTCATTTTGTATAATGCTTTTTCAAAATTAGGGCTTAAAACTTTTGCTAGTTCTTGAGAATGTTGTTGAAATTCAGCTGCAGTTTTGTAGCCGCCTAATGCCATCTCTAAACTATTAGTCAAACTTTCACTAGCTTTAAGCTTCATTTGAGTAATATCAAAAGTTTTTTCATGTTTGTTATTACTTTTTTGATTTTTCATGTTACTAATTTCTTGATTAGTAGCAGCAATTTGATTATTAGTCTGAATAAGTTCTGCCCTTTTTGGTTTTGTGGCTACCGCTAGCAAAATTGATATTGCTGCAATTACCCAGCAAAAATATTGCCATACTTTAGAATTTTTTCTCATATATTCTGACCTCATTTTTTCAATCCATGTTGAATTACTTTAATTGGATCTAGCCAACAATTAGGGTGGTCAAATCCATTTGCAACTGGTGAGCCGATTTGATTCATTGTAGGATTCTTTTTATTTGTAGTGATCCCCAAGTGAACGTGGGTGCCTGTGATTGTACCAATTTTTTGGCCAATTTTAACTTTGTCACCTTTATGCACGTGAATATCGCTGCTGCTATTAAATCCTTCCTGGTAAATAATGTTGTAGTCACCTGCTTTTTCCCAAATATAGTGTAAAGCAGCGCTATCATAACCAACTTTGTAAATTGTACCACTAGTAACTGCAATAACGTCAGAGCCGTTATGAACACCATTTAAACCGTTTGAAAAATCAAAACCGTCATGGAAGTTAGTTTGGCCACGTGAGTATGAAGTATGCCCATATTGACCACCATCAAGACTGGCAGGCTTGGATTTAATAGATTTAAAAGGCCATGTCCATGTACCACTGTATTGGCTATCATCAGAAGAATTAGGACAAGTGCTACTACCATCACTTGATGAATCTGTAGCGTCGGAATTAGAACCATTATTACTTGCAGACAACTTTATTTTGCCTTTGCCATATTTTTTAGCCAATTTATTATAATTTGCGTACCAATTTTGACCCAAACTGACATAGTGATCAACATTATCTCCCATGTAACCTTTACTTTTTAAGATAACTACAAACTCACGCCAGGTGCTAGGTTTTTTGCCACCTAGCATGTTTTTTATTGTGTTGCGATAAATTGTAGCGAACCCACTAATACTCTTAAAATGAGCGTAATGGTCGCCTTCTGGTGAAATGTTACCAGGAGTAGCCACGTCACTAAAAGTGGAGCTATATTTTATACCACCGAAGTTGTTATCTTCTCTAACTTCTGTTGTATCTTGCATACCTGTTTCAGCTGCAAGTTGAGCAAAAACAAGAGCGGGCTTAATTTTTAAGTCCGCTCCTACTGCTTCTGACGCAGCTACTGCTTTACTAATTACGTTTTTACTATAACCACTCACACTTAAATTGCCGCTACTACTATCTGTTTGTTGGTCGCAAGTTTGACTTTGCCAGGAGAGTAGTAAAGACATAATGCCACCACCAATGCTAGAAACACCAGCAAAGATAAGCATAATTCCCAAAAAGCCAACTGCAGCAATAATTAACCATTTTCTAAATTTACGCTTTAAGTGTTTGAGCATTTTACCGTCCTCCAGTAAATAGCTCTAATTCTTGTTGTGTTGGTTCAACTTGAACATGGTACCGTTTAGTCGTTCCAATGGTAATAATTGTCTTACCTTGTTCTTGTTTAGGAATTTGTTCATAATCTGCTTCACTTAATGTAGAACCCAGAAGCTTATTTAGTTTTTCTAATTGTCCTGCTTCATGCCGAAAAGTGGCTTTATACTGACAGAACAATACAATTGACTTCAAAGTTTCTAAGTCTGCAGAAGATACATTATCGGGTAACATAGCACCTAAATCCTGTGTAGCAAGTGTAATTCCTGCATAATATTTACGAAATTCTCGAGCCATATTAACAATTTCGTTAACTGCAATCATGTTGTTAGGATTAATGATATTGTGGCACTCATCAAAGTAAATACTAAAGTATTGACGATCAATATCTGGTACATTAACTTGTTGCCGGCCATTAATAACGGCTTGATTCTGAATTAAATTTAAAGTAGAGAATAATTGGGCATGATAAATATTTTGATCCATTTTAGATAACGTTGAGGTATCAAAAGAAACAATTTGCGTATGGTTTAAATCTCGCAAACTAGAAATACCATCAAATAAATTAGCATAATTCTCAATCATATTATTTAAGGCAATAATTATTTGTTCGTAGGTATTACGTCTTTTAGCAGTTGCATGAATTTTATCTAAAAATTCTGGTGTAGTAATTCTAGTTACATAATCTCTAAAATTAGATAAAACCGGGTATTCTTCTGGTTTTAAGCCAGTAATATGAATGCTCTCTGGGCGTTTTTGCCAATCAGCTGGTAATAACCCGCAGTCAACATAAAAATGCTGTAGAAGCGATGAAAACTCCTGTTTAGTAGATTCATCAAGTTGGTTATTCATCACGTTACTAAAAAGAACAAGTAGTTTGGCCACATGCTGCCTAAAACTTGCCATTTCATCAACTTTCGTTTGATCAGTTTCAGAAGTAGCTGTCGCTAAAACTTGCATTGGATTAATCATACCTTCTGAACCATCTAGCTTAATGACAACCCCACCTTGCGATTTAACTAGTTTGGTATATTCACCAGCCTTATCAATTAGGCGAACATAGTAACCACGATCATAATCACTCTTTTCATTCATTTTCAAAAAAGTTGATTTACCAGAACCCATTTGCCCTAAAACTAGGGTATTATAGGACGTTCTTTCCGGTGTGTGTGCAAAGCGATCAAAGATAAACGGGCCATTTGTTGACGTGTGACCTATCAGAGTACCATGATCATCAATTAATTCTTCGCCTTGAAAAGGCACACCCCCTCCAATTACCGCTGCACCTAGTGTTGTTGCTGTGGGAGCAACTAAAGAAAGCTTTTGACCTGAATAGTCTTGATACCACGACTTGTACTGTTCCGGCAACGTAAATTGAAAAACAACCCCAGTATAACCATCACCTTTTAACTCACGAGCAATCTCACTCATGCGTTCTTCTAATTTAGGTAGAGTGGGAGCATAGACTTTAATTTGAATACGAATTGATTTAGGTATTTCAGCACCAGAATTAAACTGCTTGGCTAACTCTCTCAAATCCAGCTGTTCTTGATCAGCTGTATCCATATCAGTCTGATACCGCCCTTTACCAGCTTGTTCTTGCTTTTCCGTAATACTGCGATTAAGTTGGCTTTTAACTTTGTCTGGTTCTTCGGTATGAACATCAAATTTAACTTGTGTAAAGTCATTACCAAAAATTTGATAGAGCCACAACAGATTCGGGTCTTTTCGATAGTCAATTATTGTTAAATAGGTAAAGTAGCAATTCCCAGTAGCAGCATATTTATCATAGAAACGAACGCCACCTTGTGGCTGATAAGCCGCAATAAAGTTTAGATCATATCCTTTAGCTTTTAATCTTTGTTCATCACTTGCAGAAAAAAGCTGTTTTCTGTTGTCCTTACCCAAATGATTACTACGTTCAGAGTAAAATGCTTTTCTACCAAAAATCTTAAATTTATCAATAACTTTCAACTAAACCACTTCTTCCTAATTATTGATTGGATTATTTTTTGCAAATTCAACCGCAATCGTTTCCTCACGATTTAATTCTTTTGGAGCTAAAATACCTGCCCCCATCTTGTAATACCCGGTCTTTTGTCTAACTTCTTTAACACTGTCTGCATAAAGTTGTACATAATACTTTCTTGAACTATACAGATCTGTTCGCCGCTCAATCATACTAGCTTGTTCAATTTTTTCTGAAATATCTCTAATCCTTTGCCTATCTTGTACGGAAGTACCACATTTTTGGCGCAAATGTCGCCAGTATCGCTGATTGCTACTCATATTAATTCTGGAAGTAATTACAAAATAGGCACAATCTTCAACGTAAGTTCGACTAACATTCGTTAAACTATCCTGCCAAATAACTAAACCTGAATCTGGCAAATTAAAAAGATCCGTTGAATCCAACTGTAAATAACGAGCAGCTGTCCCGTTTTGATAAGTTAAAATTCCATCTTCGGTACAATTAATTGGCCCACCCAGCGCCAAGGTGTTTTTAATTTGATCTTCTAGCTTTTTATTTTTATTTTTAATGCTAAACAATTCTTGATCCACCTTATTACCTTTACTTTTTTCATCTACAACTTCTTGGCTGACAATTGAAATTGGAAAATACTTACTTCTATCCTGCAATAATAAAAATATTAATACACGCCAATTACGCATACCTGGTGCCGACTTGGTTCTAATGATAAAAAACAATCCCATCGCAAACCCTAAAATACCCATTGTGATTTTTATCAATGGCAAAGTTGAATAAAGTCCACTCAACCGTAATCCAATGAAAGTACACAAAAAGACAATCCCAATATCAATTACATTAAAAAACCAAAGTTTAATAGCAACTTTGGTAGTTTTAGGAATCATCATATGTTTACGATCATAATTCTGCATATAGTTACCTACTTTCTTGTACGTGGTGGAACAGTAGAACCAGAATCATTTGTAAGCGAATTTCTACTTAGATTGTCGTGAGCATAAGTACTTACAGGTTTATCCATAGAAGTAGTTTCTAAGTTCTTAGACGCATTAAATTTAGAACCATCTAAGTTACGGCTAGGAATATCATTTGTTCGTACTGAATTGACATCATCTTTCCATTCAGCATAAGAATATGGCTGTTTAGTAACCGGATTATAGTCAACTGGCGAATAGGTTGAATTAGGTTCTGTCAATTTGTTTCTAGTATCATATTCTTTAGCTCTATTCTTCCAACTATTAAAATTAGTTGAACTTAATGGATTACTCTGTGTTGGCATATCTTGATAGCCATTTCCAATTGGGGGAATATCATTTTCATTAAAACTACCAGGATCAGTAATCGGCATATCTGATTCAGAAGGAAGTGGCACGTCAAATCTAGGATCAACGTCACTGCTACCTTGACTGTCAGATTTAGGTGCTTCTTGGTCACTTTGTGGCTGCTGCGCCCGATCTACAACTTGATCATCTTTAACTCTTTGAGCTGCTTCTGCAGCAGCCATTGCGTCACCAGCACCAAAAGCACTAGCCATTTTACCTGCAAAGCCATCATGGCCTGATTGTGATTCTCTTGAAGCTTTTTCACCCTGTTTTTGAACTTGTTCTGCTTTCTGTTGAGCCTTAGGTGTTTGCTTAATGCCTGTTGAACCAACATCGGTAATACTACCTGACCCAGAAGTATTTGGATTAGTGATCTTATTACCGTTAGAATCCATTCCTGCTAACTTGTTAATGGCATTCTGACGTGAACCTGCCTGTGCTTGCTTTCTTGCGGCACGTTGCAAGCTACCGGTAGTATTATGCTTGTCACCCCAGTTTTCCATCTTATTTTTAGCTTTTCCAGGAACACCCGCTACTGCAGCACCTAAATGACCTAATTGTCTAGCACCGTAAGCGACTGAACCTGCTGCACGCCAACCGTGTTGTGCTCCAGTATCAACGTTGAAGAATAAGGCAACTTTATCATTACCAGTAATCAACATAATTGTGGCTGCTAACATAAATATTGAGAAGCCCCAAACATTTGAAATGCTTGAGTTAGCCCATGTACATGCTGCTTGATAGAAGGCCAATTCAAAGGCTTGCAGACTAACTAAAAGGATTGCTGAACAAAGCGAATTAATTACTTGCTTAGTTTTTTGGCCAGTGTCCAAGTCAACCGCAAAAATTACTGTACCCAAGATATTCATTACAACAATATCAATAAATGATTTTACAATTGCATATCCTGCAAATAAGTAGGCAAAAGTTAAAGCAACCAGGGCAATCAAAACTGGTAAGAAATTAACTGTAAATCTTTGATAACCACCAATTGAAAAACCAAATAGGTGCCAAATATCAGCTGTATCCCATGTTGTGCCTTTACCATCTTGCTTAGGAGTATTTTCAGCAGTGTATTTCAGCCAACCATACAAGAAGTGAGTACCAGGCTTTTTATCATACGAGCCTTTCTTGTAAGGATGATCTTTTTTCTCAAGTGCAGAACCATCTTTTACTTTTTCGTTATCCAAAACTTCGGTAAAGTCAACCTCACCATCATCAACTTTCTTACGGCTTAAATTATTTAACCCCCAATGTAGTTTAGCTGGTGCTTTATCCGTTGAATTAGCTGAACTTACATTAGTTCCCTTAAAGTTCGTATCAATCATGTATTCCAGGTCATTAGTATGGCTTGCTAGAATATTAAAAGGTAATGCACTAGTTCCTTTATCTATTTTTGAAGAAGTTGAACCCAATAAACCTTGTGCAAAGTCTACAGATTGTTGCGTTAGCCAAGTTGTCATAGTACCCAAATTTGTAATCAAAAAAGCGCTTATCAAAAGTTGTACTACAACATTTTTGATTCTAGGTGCGTGATGATCAACAATAATTTTAATTGCAATCCAAATTAAACAAATTATCACTAATGAAGCTGACAATTCTCTAGCCCACTTCATAAAAGTACCAACTTGACCGTCACCATTAACTTGATTCACAAAACTAGATAGATTGAGCATATCATTCATGAACTCACTAGAGGCGTTGGCCACGCCATAAATCATCTGAACAATCCACCACTTCATAATCGAAAATGCACGAATAAAAATATTTGAATAGTTCAAATAATTAAGAGCACTATGTAAAGCATTTGTAGGAGCTACATCGGCTAGTTCCAACAGTCGAAATATCAACATTTGTTTTCTCCTAATTAAAAAATAAAAACCTAGTAGTTTCCCACTAGGTTTCTCACGATTTTTAAAATAAAAAGCCTAGTGGCTAACCACTAGGCTTCTTCTATTTCTTTTGTAAATAACTTATCCAGTTTAACTCTAATATCATCATCTCCAATTGAATTTAAACACGTCTTAACTTTTCGAGTATCACCAGAATCAAAATAGGCAAGGATTTTATTTGCTAAATCAAAATCAACTCCGTTACCACGATAATCTTCAAGTAATAGAGCAAACCCTGAATTACTACGCTTATCCTCCTGCTCCGGTGTCAGTGGTTCATCAACAACGTTTTCTAAAACTTTTTCATCATTTTCAATATCGTCCATCTTCGTTTTTCCTTTCTTCTTTGCTATTTTCCCGGCTTCATCATTTATTTTTTCTAAAACATGTCTCACGATGTCATCATCATTATCACATTTAACCTCTTTAGGTGCAATACTATTCTCATAAGCTTCAACAGCTGCTGGGCTGGCAGTTCCACGCAAAAAATCAACATAATTAATGTTTAAACTGTTTAAGTCCAAATCTTTATGTAAGCATTCAACCCTAACTAAATTAGGATCAATCTGTGGGTCAAATTCCGTTAAGAAAGTATGAGCAAACGGCATTCGAGTTTTACCATGATTAAA